>NZ_JAEMGT010000115.1:0-2327 GCF_017655185.1 Rahnella sp. ChDrAdgB13
CGCTACAGGATCGAGAATGTGGTGATCTGATCCTGATTACGGCAAAAAGTTCGATTTATTCAACAAAGCCCCGCATTATGCTACAGGGTCTTTTGGGGCTGGGTGAAAGTTATATAGACGGGTGGTGGGAATGCGATCGTCTGGATATATTTATCTATTAATTCCCCGCATTTTTAATGATTTTTTCTTTATCTGCATGCGGTAACGTCATTTTATTAAATCAGAGAAATTATGAAACATACTTTATTACTTTCTTCTGTCATCGTTGCAATACTGTCTGTGTCCGGTTGTTCAAGCTATAAGTCACTCGAATTGAGTCAACAACAAGTCCACACTTTTTCTGCTTCGTCTGATTATACCTATTATAAAATTGATCCACCTTTGTACGGAGGTGATGTTGTGCAATATTCATTGCGTAACGGAAATAGCGGTACACTCACTGTGAAAAGAACAACACCACAAACATTAATCAGTGATGATGGACTCGTGATTAATTTGTCGGATCTCGTTTCACTTAAGCGTAAAGAAATATCCAAAGGAAAAACAGCTGCTGCTGTCGGTACAGGTGTTGTTACCACCGTGGTGGTTGTGACGGCTGTAGTGGGTTTAGCGTTTGGGGCTGGAATGGTGGCGATGTTATCAGCAAGCTAACGTATTAATAGAAATTTATTGGTGTAATTTGAGGCGCATTGAGATGAAAGTGGAGTTGAATAAGAGTACGCCGGAAAGGATTTTACATGCTGTTCTTTTCGAAGTACTTGGGAATGTTGTAATAGCCATTTTCCTCGCCTACAGTCTGAAAGTTTCTTTGATACAGTCCGGAACGTTATCATTCATCTCTGCTTTAACTGCAACGGTCTGGAATTACGTATTCAATAAGATTTTTGATGAGATTCAGAAGCAGTTTTTATTTGAGAGAAGCTTCCCGATCAGAGTTTTGCATGCCGTCATCTTTGAAACCGTACTTGTTCTTTCACTCACTCCTGTCGCGATGTTTTTACTTGAGTTAACGATGACGGAGGCATTTTGGGTTGAAATAGGGTTAATATTTATTTTCTTACCTTATACGTTAATTTTTAACTGGGTCTATGACTATATACGTTGGGGATTTTTGGCGAATGAATAGATTAATGATTCTAATTGAATTGAAGAGGTTGCAAATATGAATGGTGTGGATTTATTAAAATTCAAGGCCAGTACTCTGGAAAGTAAAGGGCTCTTACGAAGAGCAATATCAATCTGGCAGGATATTTCGATTAATACAAAGTTAAGTAAGCACGACAGAGATCAGGCGATGCGTAGCTTGAATCGTCTTACGCGCGCTATTCAACAAAAAGTCGACATTCAGAGGGAGAAACTAAAGTCCCATCCAGACAGATATAAAAATGTCGAGTCAGATAAAGAAAAAATTATGCATCTTTATCGGCAGGGATTAACAACAAAGGAAATACAGCAGATAACACAGCGATCCAGGGATTTTATTTATAATTGCAAGAAGAAATCATGAATTTTAGGGGTTTTATTAAAAAGGCACGCTAATGAAAAAAATATGATCGTACCTAAGGACTATAACGAATGGCAGAGAATCTGCCGCGAGCTCCTTGATGACGCAGGGATCGAGATTGACGGGGGCGAGAAGCATGATATTCATGTCAAAAACCCAAAATTCTATAAACGTGTTTTAAAAAGGGGATCGCTGGCATTGGGTGAGAGTTACATGGACGGGTGGTGGGATTGTGCGCGACTTGATGTGTTTTTTACTAAAATCATTAATGCAGATTTACAGTCCCGCGTACCGGATAATTTGAAAGATATTATCAGAGTAGCCGGGGCCCGCTTCATAAATTTTCAATCAAAAAAAGGAGCCCTGAAAGTTGGTAAAGAACACTACGATCTTGGTAATGACCTTTTTTGTCTGATGCTCGATCCCTGGATGCAATACTCTTGTGGTTACTGGAAAAACGCAGATAATTTATATCAGGCACAGCAAAATAAACTTAAATTGATTTGTGAGAAGTTGAAGTTAGAAAAAGGGATGAGTCTGCTGGATATTGGTTGTGGCTGGGGAGGGCTTGCGGCATACGCTGCTGAACATTATGGTGCGAAAGTCACAGGGATTACGATATCAGCTGAACAGCAAAAAATGGCGGAAGTGCGCTGCGCCAGTTTTGATGTCGAAATTCTGCTCCAGGATTACAGGGAGCTTGACAGGAAATTTGACCGCATCGTTTCTGTCGGAATGTTTGAACATGTAGGAGGCTTTGTTGAATAAATCGAACTTTTGGCCGTAATCAGGATCAGATCACCACATTCCCGATCCTGTAGCG
>NZ_JAEMGT010000116.1:0-14762 GCF_017655185.1 Rahnella sp. ChDrAdgB13
ATGTGGTTCAGAATCAGCTAATGTGGTTTGATTCTCAGATAAAGTGATTTGAAACGTGATTTCATTCTCACGTAATGTGGTTTGAAAAGGGGCATTTATTGCGCGTCGGAGTGATCATCATTGTGCGTCACTACACATAGAAGCTTTGCATACAGGGGGCAGATCACACCCTGACGGTAATACCCAGTTCAACACCACAGGCTGCCGCGTAACGTTTCAGCGTTTGCCAGCTGGCTTTCGTCACGTTATTTTCGATGCGATTTATTGCCGGAGGTTTTACCCCCATTCGTTCCGCAACGTCCGCTTTTGTGAGTCCCGCCTGAGTCCGCCATGCCGTGAGCTGCTCCAACAGCGCAAACTCATCTTTTGCCTCTTCGAAAGCAGCAATAGCTTCTGGGGTATCGAGCAACGTCTTCATGACGTCTTCATGACTTATTGCTTTTACTTTAGCCATCAGATAATTCCTCCAGTCGTTGCAACGCAACCACGATTTCTTTGGGCGGCGTCTTCTCAGTTTTCTTAATGAAACAACGTAAAATATAAATTTTCTTCCCCTGCTGGAATACAAACAAGGTGCGGGCAATATCTGTTCCTGACGCCCTGAGTTCAAACAATCCATTTTTGATGGGTCTGCTTAACGGGTAGCGTAATTCATTTCCCCGCTCACTCAACTGAACCAATAGTCTTGCCATTTTACCGCGCAGAACATCCGGTAGCGCTTTCACTTCCTGAGCGGCTTCAGGATGGTATAAAAGTTCGAACATCTGGTTCATCTCCCTTTCGATATGACTAATTATACCCTCAAAAACATTAACGCAAAAGCTAATATTAGCTTTTGCGTTAATGTTTTTGAGGGTGCAGCCATGATAAAAAAACACTACAATAGTGTAACTATTGCACTTTTTAAGGTATCTATGACGGGCTATGAATTGCGTTTATGGCGAAAAGGGATGGGCTGGGATCAGGAACGCGCCGCTGAAGAGCTGGGTAAATGCCTGCGAACGTATAAAGCTTACGAGAAATCACCACATATCGATCGTATCGTCGAACTTGCAACCCGCTCGCTGTCGCTGACTTTGCTGCTTCCCGCGCTGTCGGAAAAAAACAGCGCGGAAATCTGTCAGGTTCTCGGCACACTAACGGACTGACCACCCACCGCCACCGGCCATCGCGGCTTAACTCATGACGCCTTCCCGACCGGAGCCAAATCAATACGGATCTGAGTTTCAGTGACGACGATGAGCAAATCATGTTTTCCTTCGGCTAACGCAGTCAGAACGTCGTCGTTAAGGGGGAGTGATTCGGCAAAATCGTCGCCACCAACGGCATCGACGCAGGCATCATATAATTCGCCACCGTCGGGAAACTTAGCCGGATCATAGCCCTCAGCATAAGCAACGGTGCGTCGCCCGTCCTTACTTTCTCCCTCGGATGACAGGACATAAATCCCTTCATCTTTAACCAGTAACATGGCCGCATCATACTGTCGTATTTCAGCCACGACAGGTAACAGATTTTTGGCAGTAAACTTCAACATGCTGATCTCCTCATCAAAAAATACACAGCGTCAGGCTGACGCGCTTCTCAACTTTCCAGCCTCTTTTCTGGTGTCACCCTTTTGGGTTTCATGCAGTGCGGGGAGGCTGGCTCCGTGGGAAAAGACCGGAACGGGGTATCAGCGAAGCGGTCAGGGGCGGCGTCAGGCCGGCGAAGCGTCCCCTTGACCGCAAAGCGCCCCGTGCCAGTGTCTGCCACGGAGAAAGAAGCCCCGCAGCGAACACCTGCATAAAGGGGAACGCCAGAAAGACCGGCTGGCTGGTCCCTTAAAGCCCCTACGGGGCGGTTACAGCGCTGGCGTCAGCCAGCTGCAGGGGTTGACCTGGACGTTGCCATCAGACGCTACCCGGGAGGGACGAAACCCGCAGGGGTTCGGCGGAGACTGGCAGGTGCGCAGCAGCTGCCAGTCGGAGTGTGGCTGACGACTGAACGGCGTTAGCCGGTCGGGAGCCGAAGGGAGCCGAAGGGAGCCGTGCGACAGGAATTCGTTTAACATATTGTTTTACATTGATAAAACCAGCTATTCCATTAGCTGTAGCCTACCGGAACAGGCGTTGCTGGCAACGGCAGGGTCTGAAGCTTCTGGGACAACGAGATCGGGCGTCAGCCCGGGGATAGTCCCGTAAGGGACTGTCCCTTGCTGCAAGCATCATGCGGCTGGATTGCAAGGCTGGTCAGAAGGGTTAACACATGTGAACTGTTGATAAACACCGTTATCGGCAACAGGCCAAAGATGCTGAAAGGCCTGAACCAAAAGGGTACGAGATCTGGTTGCTCCACTGGTCCCCCCCAGAGCACATGGACATTGAGATCTCCGGTGAATAGACAGAACCCGCCCTGACCTTTCGTATGTTAAGCGGAACCTGGAAAACCCGTATTGCTGCCTGATGGCAGGTGAACCGTGAGGAACACTGTTGGCGGTGCGGGCAGAGGAGGACGGAAAAAGCGAAGGCCTGATGGTAATCATCAGGATACGAAGCGGATCATGCTTCGACGCGAAAGCGGGCAGACTTCCGTCTGGTCTTTAACTGCATGAAATGCTGTAAAGCTTTTAACAGGATATCAGCGAGATGAATACACACGACAGTGTGTCCACGATACCCCGCCCGGCAGGCTGGCACGCCATTGACTGGCGAGCCTGCCATGCCCGGGTGCGAAAGCTACAGCTACGGATTGCAGAGGCAACCCGGCAGCAACAATGGCGTCGTATCAGGGAGTTGCAGCGCATCCTCACGCGTTCGTTCTCCGGCAAAGCCGTTGCTGTCAGGCGTGTCACTGAAAACACCGGGAGAAGGACGCCCGGCGTGGATGGCAAAACATGGAGCACCCCGGATGAAAAATGGAAAGGGATGTGCAACCTGAGTCTGCGAGGCTATAGCCCACAGCCGCTCAGGCGCATACACATCCCAAAATCGAATGGCAAAAAGCGCCCACTCGGCATCCCGACAATCAGGGACAGAGCCATGCAGGCACTGTGGTTGCTGGCACTGGAGCCTGTGGCAGAAACTACGGCTGACAATAACAGCTATGGTTTCAGGCCCATGCGCAGTACTCATGATGCCATCGAGTCCATATTTCACCGGATGAGCCAGAAAGTATCCCCGAAATGGGTACTGGAAGGCGATATCAAAGGGTGTTTTGACAACATCAGCCATGACTGGCTGCTGTCCAGTATACCAATGGACAAGCGGATCCTCAGGAAATGGCTGAAAGCCGGATATATGGAAAAAGGCGTCTTCTATCACACCGAAAGTGGAACTCCGCAGGGAGGCATTATCTCTCCCCTCCTCGCCAATATGGCACTCGACGGGCTGGAGGGAGAACTGATGCGCACATTCAGGAAGAGTAAGCATTACGGGGCAAAACATCAGGTGAACTATGTGCGCTATGCCGACGACTTCATCTGCTCAGGTATCTCACGCGAGCTGCTGGAGAATGAGGTTAAACCCCTGATAGCAGAATTTATGCAAAAACGGGGGCTCGCGCTGTCTGAGGAAAAAACAGCGATAACGTACATAGGGGAAGGCTTCGACTTTCTTGGTCAGAACGTCAGAAAATACGGCGGTAAGATGCTAATCAAGCCTGCTAAAAAGAATCTGAAAAACTTTCTGAACAAAGTCAGAAGAATAATTAAAGGCAATCCGACGCTTCCGGCATGGAAACTGATAAACCTGCTCAATCCCGTGATCCGTGGATGGGCGACTTATCATCAGCATATCGTGGCCAAAGATATCTTTAATTACGCCGATACCCAAATCTGGCGGGCAATATGGCAGTGGTGTAAACGGCGGCATACACGTAAAGGCCGGCGTTGGGTCGCAGATAAGTATTTCACGTTCGGGGACAGGCGCTGGCAGTTCAGCGCCGCGTCCCCAGAGGGTAAAACGCTGCTTCTCACCCGGGCGATGGATACGCCAATCAAACGCCACATCAAGATCAGAGGAGATGCGACCCCTTATTCGCCCGGCATGGAAATCTACTTCGAACGCCGTCTGGACCTGATCTGGACCGGGAAACTGAAGAAGATGAAAACCGTGGCGGCATTGTGGAAACGTCAGGGTAAGTGCTGCCCTCGTTGCAGACAACTCATCACTAACCAGACAGGCTGGAATATACACCACCGGGTCAGGAAGGTTATGGGTGGCAGCGACGACATGTCAAATCTTGAACTGCTACATCCCAACTGCCACCGTCAGTTACATAGCAGGGAGGCCGGTGCCCATAACGGGCATTTATAAAGGCTTGAGCGGTATGCGGGGAAACTTGCACGTACCGTTCTTAGGGGGCGGCGGCGCAGTAATGCGCTGCTGCTACCCGACATCATGTTGTTGAGGTCAGAATTTAATTGTCAGAACGACAGCAGAACATCGATGAAAAATCACATCAGAACTGAGAACGTGATTAACCAGGGACACTATGTTGTAACGGAGATTATGCAGATAACGGGCGATTTTACGTGGGCCGCAGGCCACGGGAAATGGCACGTTCCGCCGCAGGCGGAGGGGGTTTCTCGCGCGCAACGAAGGCGGCTGGTCACCGCCTCTGGCACTTACTTTAAGGCAGCGTTCTGCCCGCGCTGAATGATGAAGGCTCCGCCAATATAGACGGAACACTGGCACGTCATGTAGTAGCAAATTTCTTCAATAATGCGTTCTGTTTTAAGCGGCGACAGGCCAGCTGACTGACGACTCTCATTAACAGCGGTTTTATATTGGCGGATAATGTCGCGGGTTTCGGGCTGAGTTTCATACGGTTTCCTTTATGGCAGGGTTTCCCCTGCCGGTTGCCAAATCAGGCTGAAAATACATAGCCATCAACAAAAACCAGTCCGCCGGTAAACAGATTGCGGGCGTAGGCTTCGAAATCAAAATAATCGCGCAGGGACTCGGGAACTTCACTGAGCAGACCACTATCCTCCACAAACTCGCATGCATAGGCTTCTTCACTCTCGGCTTCACCCCGGTATGCGTCGTCAAACTTGTCGTAATCACATTCGCCGGAATACTCAGACCACGCAAAAAATGCTGCTGCCTGCCCTTCGCTCTCAGCCTGCTTATAGGCGTCGATAAACGCCCAGCTCACCTGAGTCTCAGATGCAAACTGAGTGGGAATTCCCTCCCAGTCCTGGAACATGAATTCAGCATCTTCCTCATCAGCATGCAGCGTGCTGCAGGCCGTATAAAAGTCTTCAGCTGAATCAAAATCGGTCAGATCAAACCACTGGCCGGCAATGCTGCCGCAGTTGTATTTGTGGTACGTGCCGACGTATACAGCAGGTGTCGTAGTGCTCATAGAAATTCCTCCGCAGGTTATGGGATAACAGCTCCGGCTTACGCCGTGCCGATACGAAAGCCGGGCGAAAAGCGGAGGATGCAGGGGCGCAAACGGAGGCCGCAGCGCAAACGAGGGAGGGAGGTAGTCTGAACGGGGAACGAGTGAATATTGAACGAGTGAGCAACGGGAAGAGTGCCGGACGATGAGTGCGAACGGGTGAGTATTGCGGCGAAGCGTACCCTTGCAGCCGCAGCGGCCCGGCTACCGTAAAGGCACGGCGTTAGCCGTCACAACACCGGTCGAAATTCATCACGGGTTGCAGACCTTCAGGGCTGTAACCTGAAAAAAGCGGAGCGGGCGACGTCCTTTGTCTGTGAAATGCAGAGCGACCAGTCAACCCGATCGCTCGTTTTCATCATGCAGCCTGTTTAAATGAATCCAGTGCGACGAGCATATCCGCGATATTCTCCTTAGCCTCCGTGACAGCGTCACGTAACAGCTCACGTCCAAACCAGCAGCGGACGGGCTGATCGGGCAGACGCTTCACATAGTTCACCCACGAACGCCCCAGTATCTTGTTGTTTTCACCGTAGCTAATCCTGATTTCCAGCGTACGGAAGGTGGCATTTTTCTGGAGAATGGCATCAATGCAGCTGTCCAGCGCATCGTTGCTCCACTCATCGATCCCCTGCTCTGCCGGTTTAGCTTCTGTCACAGAGACGACGAAATTACGTGTTTTTCGCTGGAACACCGCAGGTCTGTATGAGGGGTTTACCGCATCGCATAAACGATAGCCATTTGCGGCAACCCTGCCGCAGATGTCGTTGATTTCAGCACGCAGCGCTTTCAGAAGCAGTTGAATCAAAGGTGCCTGCATGTCACTGCTATACCGCAATGTCATTGTGCCAGCGTGAGAGTATCGCTCGCTAAGGTGGTTACGGTTCAGCAGAACAGAAGAACGAGTGTCAGTGATGGTCTCTTTGAGTTCGGCAACAACGGTTTCCTCCAGCAGGCCTTTGGCCTGAAGGACGGGCAACAGAGCAAGCAGGGTTTTCGTCTTGAGCTTGCCGTAAAACGCAACGCCGTCACCGGCACGATAGTGCTGGCTTGTCTCGACTTCCAGACTGGATGGCCACCCACGGGCGATCAGCTGATTGCGGCAATGGCGAATGATCAGGGTATGTGCGGTATTCATGATGAAATCCTCCGGTTAGGTGCGGCGCAACTTACGCCGTGCCCCCACGACAGCCCTGCGCACAGCGGAATAAACAAGGGCGACGCCGCAAGCCGCAGCGCAGACGTAAACGGGCTGAATGCACCGTTTACGGCGAGAACGGGTGAGGACGCCGGCGTCAGCGCACCCTTGTTTATGCAGCAGCAGGGCTACAGTGCGGGCACGGCGTTTATGCCCGCCGGGGCCACGCCCCGGCATAAATAGCGGAGAGCCTCGACCTCCTTATTGAGAGTATTTTGCCAGCGTGGATAACTTCTCTACAGGGGTTATCACCTACCCATACAGAAGTTACACACTGAAACTGTGGATAACTTCCACTCAAAGTATTTCCGCCGACAAAACAGGCATCTGACCAAAACCTCTCAGACATTTCTTGCCAACATCTAAAAACACCCACCATAATACTGTATATTCATGGGTCTTCCCTTGTTGTGGTGGCTGAAGGCATGATAATGGGGTATTTAACCGCCAGAGGTCACCTCCATGGACGAAAAGTCCCTCTACGCTCATATTCTCAACCTGTCAGCGCCGTGGCAGGTAAATTCACTTTCTCTCGATGAAAATGCGGGTTCTGTTACTGTCATTGTCGGGATCGTTGAAAACACCCGGTTAGCCTGTCCGACCTGCTGTAAATCCTGTCCTGTTCACGATCACCGTCATGGTAAATGGCGTCACCTTGATACCTGCCAGTTCGCCACAATCGTCGAAGCCGATGTTCCCCGCATTATGTGTCAGGAACATGGATGCCAGACGCTGCCTGTTCCGTGGGCTGGGCCTAGCAGTCGGTATACGCTACTGTTCGAATTGTTCGTTCTATCATGGCTGAAAATCAGTACCGTTGATGCTGTGAGGAAACAGCTTAAACTTAGCTGGAATGCTGTTGATGGCATTATGACCCGGGCAGTTAAACGTGGGCTTGCCCGAATAAAAAAAACGTTATCAGCCCGGCATATGAATGTGGACGAAGTTGCATTCAAAAAAGGGTACAGGTACATCACCGTGATATCCGATCGTGAGGGACGAGCGCTGGCGTTAACGGATGAACGGGGAACAGAAAGTCTTGCCAGCTATCTTCGTACCCTCACTGACAGCCAGCTGAAGGCCATCAAAACGTTCTCAATGGATATGAATGCCGGATATATCAGAGCCGCACGTATCCACCTTCCGGGTGCTGTAGAGAAAATAGCCTTTGACCGCTTCCATGTGGCAAAACAACTGGGTGAAATCGTTGATAAGACGCGGCAGAACGAGCATCCCCGGCTTCCGGTGGACAGTCACCGTCAGGCAAAAGGAACCCGCTTCCTGTGGCAATACAGTGAAAAATGGATGACAGAGCCCCGACAGGAAAAACTGGCATGGCTGAGAGAGCAGATGCAACTGACCAGTCAGTGCTGGACTCTGAAAGAACTGGCGAAAGAGATCTGGAACCGTCCATGGGGTGATAAACGCCGTGCAGACTGGCAGCAGTGGATAGCGCTGGCGAGAAGTTGCGATGTGCCGATCATGAAAAACATGGCCGGAACAATCAGCAAAAGGTTATACGGAATACTGAATTCAATGAAGCATCGGGTATCGAACGGTAACGCTGAGGCCCTGAACAGAAAAATACGGCTGCTCAGGATAAAGGCGCGGGGATACCGGAACAGGGAACGCTTTAAAGTAGCTGTAATGTTTCATTACGGAAGACTGAATATGGCTTTTATTTCATCTACTTACGTCACCCCTCTCTGAAAAGGAAACTGAGGATGTAAAGGATAAGAGCGTGCAATCCCGTCAGCGAAGAACGCCCCCCTGTGCCCCGTTGTAACGGTATAATCATCTGCAAAAATCACCGACAAAAGTTCATCGCCGTTGTTGTCCATGATGCAGAAATGCTTCACCCCATGCCGGTCACTCTGAATATTATCCGCATAGCCTGGGTGGGCTAATTCCTTCAGGCGTTCAAACAGAGCACCCACATCATCTGGCGTCGTTCCAGCAGATGGATGGCAGAGCCGGTAAAGACAATCCTGTGCTTCAGCCTGATGAGTGGAAAAGAAAAACTCTTTAATCTGCTCCCATAAGCCCATCTCAGGGGGAGTGTTCGACTCGAGTATATCAGTAATTTTATCATTGCTTATGCAGGCAGAAAAATAGCCCGTACCGACACAAAAAGACATTGTAACCTCACCCAACCAATGAATGTACGTAGGCTATAAGGTAGTCGCTATAAATACGGTGTGAATGAGGTAAAAAACTGAATATTTAACAGATGGTGTTCTGAACCTTCCCACCATGATCGGGGAAGACCCATATTCATACAGCACAATTAAGGCCCTCATGAAAGCAGAAATCATTTCCCCTCTGACCAGCTCACGACTGCAGCTCCCGCTGTTTGCAGACACCTGTCAGGCGGGGTTCCCCAGCCCTGCCACGGACTACGTTGAAAAGACGTTGGATTTAAACGAGTTCTGCATCAGCCATCCCTCAGCAACCTTCTTCGTAAAAGCCGAGGGTGATTCGATGATCGAGTCCGGGATATTGTCGGGCGACCTGCTGATCGTGGATAAAGCAGAAAAGGCCTCCCACGGCGACATCGTCATTGCCGCCGTCGACGGTGAGTTCACGGTGAAACGGCTGTGCACGCATCCGGTGCTGTGCCTGCAACCCATGAACCCGGCATACTCGCCGATATTTGTTAATCCGGACGACCTGGACATCTTCGGCGTCGTCATACACGCCATCCACTCCTTCAGGTAACACACTATGTACCTGCTCTGTGACGTCAACTCAATGTACGCCAGCGTCGAACAACTTTTTCGGCCAGACCTGAAGGGTAAGCCAGTAATCGTGCTCAGCAACAATGACGGGGCGATTGTGGCCCTCAACAAAGAAGCCAAAAAGCTCGGCATTAAACGCTTTGCCCCCTACTTTCAGGCAAAGGACATCATCAGACGTCACCAGGTAACCTGTTTCAGTTCGAACTACGCGCTTTACGGTGATATGTCTGCACGGATCATGTCCACGCTGGAAGAAATGGCCCCAGAGCTGACTATTTACTCAATCGACGAGGCATTTATGAAGGTCACCGGCATAGATTCGTGTGAGTCTTACCTGGCCTTTGGCCAGCGCGTCAGGACGACAGTACGGCAACGCACGGGGCTGACCTGTGGGATCGGGATTGCTCAGACGCTTACGCTGGCAAAGCTGGCCAACCACGCGGCAAAAACGTGGCCGGCCACTGGAGGCGTCGTTGATCTGAGTAACCGCGACCGTCAGCGAAAGCTGATGGCACTGCTGCCAGTGAATGAGACGTGGGGGATCGGGCGAAAGTTATCAGAAAAGCTGAATGCTATGGGCATTAAGACGGTGCTGCAGCTGGCGGACGCCAACCTGAACCTGATGAAGAAGACGTTCGGGGTCGTGGTGGAGCGAACCATACGTGAACTCAACGGCACATCCTGCATATCCATTGAAGCCCTGCCTGCCAAACAGCAGATCATCTGCAGCCGCAGCTTCGGAGAACGCATTACACAGCTTCAGGATATGAGACAGGCCGTCTGCCAGTACGCCGAGCGCGCCGAGCGCGCCGCCGAGAAACTCCGCCAGGAGCGGCAGTACTGCAAATACGTAAGCGTGTTTTTGCGAACCAGCCCCTACGCCAACGAGCCGCAGTACGGAAACAACGCCAACCAGACGCTGATGCTGGCCACGCAGGATACCCGCGATATTGTCGCAGCATCGATGAAGGCACTGGATAGCATCTGGCAAGATGGCTACCGGTTTCAGAAGGCGGGGATCGTGCTGAACGACTTCTGTGATAAGCCCGGACAGATAGACATGTTTGACGAATCGCCGCCGCGCCCCAACAGCGAGGCGCTAATGGGCATACTCGATCACATCAACACAACAGGCATGGGAAAAGTGTGGTTTGCAGGACAGGGCATCGACAAAGGCTGGAAGATGAAGAGAGATATGCTTTCTCCTGCATACACGACTAAATGGAATGAAATCCCGACGGCTAAAATTTAAGACTCTAGTCTCCGTTGTACATTCACAGGATAGGCGATTATAGGTGATGCCCTCCCCTCCCCCCGACATCAAAAAACATAAACTTATATATCATAGGTATATGAACAAATTTAAATACAACCCGTTAAGAATTCATGTAGAAACCAAAGAAGAATCCAATAAAGAATCTCTTTAAGAATCCCTTTAAGAATCCCAATAAAGTACCATTATAGAATCCATAAACGAATCCAAGTTGAATTCATCAAAGAATCCATCATTGAATCCCTATAGAATGCTAAAAAGAAAGCCACAAAGAAACCACAATAGAATTCAAAAAAGAATTCTTTATTGAATTCCTAAAAGAATCATGTCAGAATTCTCAAATGGAACCATTTTAGAATTCAAAAAGGAATTCTTCATAAGCGAGAGGACGTGAGTATGCCTGTTATTGTTTTCGTATCACCGAAGGGGGGAGCAGGGAAGACTACTTCAGCTTTAGCATTAGCAATGCAGATCGCGCGGCGCGTTCCCGTCACCGTTATTGATGCCGACCCGAACCACCCTATTAAAACCTGGTCAGAGGGCGGAGATACCCCACAAAACATGACCATTATTTCAGACGTTACGGATAAAACGATCGGTGAGACTATCGCTGAGGCCGCGACAAAAACACCTTTCGTAATCGTCGACCTGGAGGGAACAGCAGCGACAATAGTTGCATATGCGATTGCAGAATCAGACTTTGTAGTCGTACCTACACAAGGCTCTCAACTGGACGCCGAACAGGCCAGTAGAGCCTTTGGGTTAATAAGGGCACATGAACGTGGTATTCAGAAGCATAAACCTGATTACAAACTACCTTACGCTGTTTTGTTCACACGTACGTCGGCCGCAATCCAGAGCCGGGATACAAGACATATTCGTAAAAGCTTTAAAGCAGGGGGGATTCCATTCTTTGAAACGGAGTTAAATGAACGGGCCGCTTTCAAGGCGATGTTTTCATATCGCCAACCTCTTGAAACCCTTCCCCGTGACGAAGTTTCAAATGTAGATAAAGCAATTGAAAATGCAGAGGCCTTCACTCGAGAAGTGATAGCAAGAATTACCTCAGATGCGTCACAGCAACAAGACAAGGTCACATTATGAGTCGTGTAGATCCATTGGATAGCTTGAAGAATTTCGAGCCTAAATCAATCACCGAGCATAAACCAAGGCAAAGCAACGCAGAAATTGAGGAGCTAGCCAACGAACACGGTTTTGTCAGTCGCCAGTCAACACCGGCAACTCCTCCTGTCGAACGGTCAAAGCGGCGATTTAAAACTGGACGCAATATACAGATCAACATTAAGGGTGAGCAGGAGACCAAAGACGAGCTGTACCGCGTCGCCGATATTATTGATGAGCCATTAGGCGAAACTCTCAAGCGGGCATTAGCGGCTTTGAAACGAGAACTGGAAAGCGGGAAAGATACATAAATTAGTTCATACATAATGTGCCGGGTGTTACATCGACTTACTGCCAACAACCGGCACAATCATCCCATCCCTGGCCCGTCTGGTCATTGGTAAGCAGGCAGTCAATGATCATACAGTTACGGACATCCGCTATCATATTAATTTAACTGAATAAATACTCAACCTGTTCTTTTAGTTGTTCATCGTTTTCAGCGGTTAAAGGTATCCGGTATTCGTTCCCCCCTAAAATTTGCCCCTCAAACTCAGCTTCTATGAACCAGTCAATCAACTCCCTGGTCTTTTTCTTGCCACGGGTAAATTTACTGCCATTTTCTATCGACACAAACAACGTCATAGAAAGCGGGGAAGGGGGGATTGCAGTTTGAACTACGGATTTAGCTTCCTGCTGGCAGACGGCATACTTGATGGCACTGCTGATAGTGCTTCGGCTGCAACCTATCGTTTTCTGAACTTGAGTCCAGGAGCTACCACTCAACAATAACCGGTTGATGGCATCGTAACGCGGCTTATTGACCTGCCGCCCACGGTATTTACCCGCCGCTTTTGCTTTGATTATGCCCTGCTGCTGACGTTCCCGCCGCTGTTCGTAATCGCGGCGTGCAATAGCGGCCAGCATATCGAGTAACATATCATTGATGGCCGCAAACATTCGGCTATCAAACTCATTTGCTCTGGGAGAAAGGTGCTGCCAGGTGGTGGGAACATTGACGGCTACAACCCACACGCCACGCTGACGGATGATCGCTTTAAGTTTCTCCCATTCATCCCCTTTTAAGCGTGAAAGACGATCTACGTCCTCAATAAGCAGCACATCACCAGGGCGGCTGTCATTGAGCAAACGAAAAAGCTCGGGTCGCTCCAGGCGCGCGCCGGATTCATTCTCAGCATAATAGTTACAGATGATGACATTATGCTCATGAGCAAAGCGGTCAAGCATATCGCGAGCACGTTGTGCATCCTGCTCACTAGTTGAAGCCCTCAGGTAGGCACGAACAAACATAGCCATGGTACTGTTAGAGTCATTTAGCGAGACCAGTCTGGTTAGGGTTATCTTTATCAGATTATACAGTACCGGATTATGCCAGTTCGGTATAGGGATACTCAAATCGAACCATCAAGATTGACAATAGGATGTTGCGACAACGTCATGGCATGAGCGCCGGTGCCAAAACTTCAGCCTGGTCAATTTATCGTTTACAGTAACGGCCGGATTTTGAATATAAAAAGGAAGCACGCTAATGGACATGGGAAATGAAAAGGGGGCGAAAATATACAGCCCTCTTGTTCTCAAAATATATGACGCATGGGTACTGACTTTTTCCAATAACTACGCATGGCGTTGCAATACTGAGCATATTCTTCTTAATCACTTTCGACGAAATATGGCGGCGAAGCATTTGGACATTGGTGTTGGCACGGGTTATTACATTGCCAATACGCCTGAAAATTCGAATGCCGTCACCCTGATGGACCTGAATCCAAACAGTCTGGCCTCTGCCGCTAAGCGGATCGGCCCGCACCGGATACATCACGTTTTGCAGCATGACATATTTATGCCGTTACCCGACAGCGAGAAAGGGCAATATGATTCGGTTTCCCTGTACTACCTGTTGCATTGTTTACGCGGCACTATGGATGAAAAAACGCGGGCAATTGAACATGCTTCACAGGCCCTCAAACCTGACGGGATCCTTCATGGCGCGACCATTTTAGGTAAAGACGTTGAGCACAACGGGTTGGGGCGGTATTTAATGAATGTTTATAATAAAAAAGGAATTTTCTGCAATACCTCAGACAGTTATGAGGCGTTGAAAGTCGTCTTATCGCGCTATTTTGAACATGTCACCCTCCAGCAGCACGGCGTTGTCGCCTTATTTACCGCCACCAATCAGGTCCGAGGAAAATAACCGTCAGAAAACGCTCAGAAACGCGGCAGGCACCAACCTATGGTAGAATTTTTTCATATTGAAAAGGTGGGACAAGAGACCATGAAAAAAACCACACCGACACCCCATGATGCGGTGTTTAAAACGTTTCTGACTCACCCGGAAACGGCCAGAGACTTTTTGCAGATACATTTACCGCCCGCACTGTTGGCGGTTTGCGATCTGAGCACGCTGCAGCTGGCCTCCGGCAGCTTTGTCGAGGAAGACCTGCGTCCTTATTATTCCGACGTGCTGTACTCCCTGAAAACCGACCAGGGGGACGGATATGTCTATTGTTTATTAGAACACCAGTCATCGCCAGATAAACACATGGCTTTCAGGTTGTTGCGTTATGCCGTAGCCGCCATGCAACGCCATCTTGATGCGGGTCACAAAACGTTACCGTTGGTAATACCGGTCCTGTTTTATCAGGGAAAAATCAGCCCGTATCCGTATCCGATGAACTGGCTGCAGGAGTTTGAAAATACCGAACTGGCGACACAACTCTACAGCGGGAATTTCCCGCTGGTCGACATCACGGTTATCCCTGATGATGAAATCATGCAGCACCGGCGCATGGCGGTGCTTGAACTGTTACAAAAGCACATTCGCCAGCGTGACCTGACAGAACTGCTGGACCAGCTGGTGACGCTGCTGTTAAGCGGATACACGACGCAGGATCAGCTGGTATCTGTGATAAACTATATGTTGCAGGCGGGTGAATCGCTCGATCCCGCCGGGCTAATTAATACACTGGCATCCCGGGTGCCACAGCATGAGGAAACGCTGATGACAATTGCAGAAAAG
>NZ_JAEMGT010000117.1:0-6125 GCF_017655185.1 Rahnella sp. ChDrAdgB13
GGCGAGGGCCAAGCTCTCTCCGCTTCATGCGATGGTAGCTAACCACCACATGCTTATTACATACAAGGCGGGCAGGTTTATCCTTACGTTGCACCGCTGAATGCCGAAGGCCAAACCGCTGTCAGCGCGCCGTGGATCGTCTTCAGTATTGTCAGCGAAAACTTTGGCGACACCCTTTGCGGCCCTGCCGAAGAAACAGATTCCGTTCAGGTTGATGTTTACGCCAAATCGCCTGATGAAGCCCGCGCAATTCGTGAGATGGTACAAAACGCGCTGGCTCCCCTGAATTTCACGCAACTTAACCGAACTAACGGCTACGAGTCAGAAACAGGGCTCTACCGTGCCATGCTGGAAATTCAGAACCAGCAATAACCCATCACCTCACCAATAGCCGCCTACGAGCGGTTTTTTAATGTCCGGAGATCACATGTCGAGTAAATACGAAGTCACAAAGGGTATGACGTTCGCCGTCACTGACGCGCCGGTTTCCGCCGCTGATTTTACTGCACCTGGCTTTCCCGGTGTGGGCATCACCTGGCTGGAAGCTGCCTGTGCAACGAAAGAAATAACCTATACCGGCGGGCAGAAGGGCGACATTGATGTCACCACACTGTGCTCAGTCGAACAGGAGCAGACCAACGGCCTCGCAGCACCGGCAGAAATGTCTATCACCCGTAACTGGGTTGGCGATGAAGAGGCGCAGGCCGCATTGCAGACGGCATATGAAAATGACGAATTGCGGGCGCTGCGCGTGAAATTCGCTTCGGGTAATGGCTACTACATTCTCGTAGAAGTACGTCAAAGCTCATGGTCAGCGGCTACGTCTTCCGTCGTCGGCGCGACGTATTCACTGCGCGTTCGCGGCAAGCCGATCCCTATCATTCAGGCAACTTCCTAAGCGGCTCAGGCCGCTTTTCTTTACCCTGAATTCCTTCACTTTTAGAGAACCCAACAATGAAGAAAACGGCACTCTCTGCCTCATTACGTGATCTGGCTTTGGCCCCGTCTGGCGCATATCGCACAAAAGAAGTTTCGGTACCGGAATGGGGCAACACCAAAGTCACCCTGCGCGAGCCGTCAGGGGAAGCCTGGGTTAATTTTCGCGAATTCCTTTCTCCAGAACTTCCGGAAGGTACGGAACCTCCAAAACTGACTCCTACCGAAACTTTCATCCGCAACCGCGACGCTGATGTGATCCTGTTTATCGATGTTTTGCTGGATGAGACCGGCGCCCCCGTATTTTCCCCAGAAGATAAAAAGTTGGTTTCGGAAATTTACGGCCCAGTCCATGTGCGGCTGCTGCAACAGGCTATGGCGTTAGGTCTGAGCCAGGAATCTGCTGAAAAAAAGTAAAAGAGCCGCTGACTTTCTTCCTCTTCTCTCTGGCGCTCCGGTTGGGGCGCACCGTTCACGAACTCCGCCAGACCCTTACTGCCAGCGAACTGAAAATGTGGATCGCCTATGACCGGTTGAGCCCGATCGGCGACTGGCGTGGCGATGTTCAGGCAGCGCAGGTTGCGACCGCAGCTATCAACGCACAGGGCGGCAAACTTAGCATTAACGATGTGCTTCTGAAGTGGGGGCAGACGGAAGAAGAGAAAGAAATTAGTGATTTTGAAGAGTTTTTAGGCGGTCTTTGATACCCGCGCAGGCGGGGTTTATGGGTGAAATATGGCTACTCTGCGCGAACTTATTATCAAAATTTCAGCGAACTCCAGTTCATTTCAGTCTGAAATTTCCCGTGCTTCCCGGATGGGGGCTGATTATTACAAAACAATGGAGCAGGGCGGTAAGAAGGCTGCTGCTGCTGCACGAAACACCCGCCAGGCGGTTTCAGAACTCAGCGCACAATTATCTTCTGTTCAGTCATCTGCAGCGGGTTTAGCCGGTGCTTTTGCTGGCGCATTCGCTACTCACCAACTTATTGAATTTGCTGACACATGGAACCAGTTAAATGGGCGCCTGCGTTTAGCTTCAACCTCAACCGACGATTACGCCACATCACAGCGCACGCTAATGGAAATCAGCCAGCGCACGGGGACTTCTCTCGAGGCAAACAGCAACCTTTACAGCCGTATTGCCCAGGCGCTACGTGCCGCAGGCTATGCGTCTTCAGACGTTGCGAAGGTCACCGAAACTGTGGCTACGTCGTTGAAGCTGTCAGGGGCCAGCACAGAAGAAGCCAGTTCGGTGATCACGCAGCTCAGCCAGGCATTAGGTTCCGGCGTTTTGCGGGGTGAAGAGTTCAACGCCATCATGGAGAACGGCGGACGGTTGGCGAAGCTTCTTGCCGATGGGTTGGGTACCACGGTTGGCGGGCTCCGTAACATGGCGAACAACGGAGAGTTGACGACTGACAAGATCGTCCCATTGCTGACCAATGTTCAGGTGCTCAGAAAAGAATTTGAAACCCTCCCGGCGTCGATCAGCGGATCCGCCCAGAAAGTGCAAAATGCCTTCCTCGCATGGGTGGGCGGCGCGAATGATGCGGTTGGTGCGTCATCGAGTCTGTCTGGCGTGTTGGATGGACTGGCGAAAAACATTAATACCGTTGCCAATGTTACGGGCGCGCTGGTTGGATTAGGCATTGCCCGGTACTTCGGGAATATGGTGGGAAGTGTCGCCCAGTCAACCGCCGCAGTAATCTCAAACACTGCTGCTGAAGTCGCGCTGGCTCAGGCTCAGGTGCGTGGCGCACAAGTCAGCGTGGCTGCTGCACGCCAGACTGTTTATCGTGCGCAACAGGCAAGGGCTGCCGCAACATCCATTGAGGCGCAAATTCTCGCTGAACGGAATTTAGCTGCCGCCCAGACATCACTGAACAGCGCTATTAGCGGGCGTTCTGCGGCGATGAGCCAACTGAATAACACAGCGTCAGTGATGAACCGTTTGGGCGGCGGCGTTCTTAGCCTGCTCGGCGGTTGGCCTGGCCTTATTATTTCCGCCGGAACGGCAATGTATGGTCTGTACCAGCATACACAGCAGGTTCATCAGGAAGCCGTGGGCTTCGCCAACAATCTCGATGAGATAAACGGCAAACTTCAGACCATGTCGGTACTTGGCTTGAAGGCAACAGCCGGTGATGCGCGTTCTTCTCTGGCCGCCCAGAAAAGCGACCTTGCCGATCTGGATGTTCAGATCGCCAAAGTGAAAGACAGCCTGAAAGGTCTGGATCAGATCCAGCAGGACTATAACGCACACCCGACCGTAACGCAGTTGAACACGTTCATGGATCAGGCGGACATCACTGCCAAAAACATCGAACTGACCGACAAGCTGAACAAACTGGAGTACGACCGCGAAAATGCGGCCGCAAAAGTTGCGAGCACTCAGAAGCTGGTTAATGACGCGAGTGATCTGGCAACCAAAAAGGCTATTGAACAGGCTGGCGCTGTCTCCATTCTGAAAGGCGCATATGACCTGCTCAACCGGTCAATGTCTGCGACAGCAGGCGCAACACTGCCGCAGTATGCTGGGCCAGTGGTTTCAACCGTCAATGCCACACCTCAGCAGTCAACGGCTGTCGAAAAATCCCGTCGCGAAAATGAGTTAGCCAGCCTTTCAGGCCTGCAAAAACTTCATCAGCAATATGTTTATGAAGCTGAGGATCTGAAGCTCACCGGCGCACTGTACACGACTTACATCTACAACAAAGACCAGGCAGCCCAAAAGGACGCCGCAGCGGCGCAGGCAAAAAAGGATGGAACTGCCGCAACCAATGCGCAGAATAAAGCGGAGCGAGAAGCGGCCACTGTTGCTGAGCAGTACAGTCGCAAAATGGCTGATCTTACTGTCGCTATCGAAGTTCAAAAAGTCAGGGCTACGGAAGGTGAAAAAGCTTCTGAGCTTTACGCAGCATCACATCAGGCTGGTACTAAATGGACAGATGAGCAGCGCAAAGCCATTCAGGCATCCTCTGCTGAGTTGGCTAAGTGGAATCAGCGTGCTGACGAAACAGTCAGAAAGCAGCGTGAACAGGCTGATGCACTGAAGGATTTAACAGATGCAGCCCAGAAATACCGGGATGAAACAGCGCTGACGACAGAAACCGCCGGGCTGAGTGACCGACAGCGCACGCGGTTTGATGAAACCCAACAGGTTAACAGGGTGTTCTCTAAAACCGATCAGGGAGCACAGGCAATCGCGGCGAGAAATCTGGCTCTTGATGAGTTGGACAAAAAATATAAGGCCACAGCAGCTGCGGAAGCTGACTGGATGTCTGGCGCTGCCAAGGGATATAACAACTGGCTTGAAGAAATCAGCAATGTCTCGGGCACTGTTTCAGACGGCGTAAAAACCACGATGGATAGCGCTTTCACCAACGTCACCTCAATGCTGGAAGGCAACAAAGTCAGTTGGAAGTCTTGGGGCGTATCTGTTCTGCAAATTATCGAAAAAGTGGCCCTGCAAATGGCGGTAGTCAGCGCTATGGGGGGCGGCTCTTCGTCGTCTTCAGGTTTGTTCGGATCCTTGGTCGGAGGCGTGGCGAGTTATTTCGGTGGGTCTGCGGCATCCGGCGCGGCGTCGTCAAGCTCATTCTCTTCGGGTGCGTATAGCAATCTAAGTTTTAACGCCAAAGGCGGCGTCTACGATTCCCCGTCCCTTAATTCTTTCAGCGGCGGCGTTTACAACACACCGACCATGTTTGCTTTCGCGCAAGGCGCTGGGGTATTCGGGGAGGCAGGGCCGGAAGCCATCATGCCACTTACTCGTGCGGCCGACGGATCGCTCGGCGTGAGAGCTGTTGGTGGGAGTAATTCCTCTGGTAGTTCCGGCGGCGCACCGCAGGTTTACATCACGATCGACGGCAATGGCAATTCCAGTTCGCAGTCCTCTGGTGGTTGGGAGCAGTTTGGAACGCAAATTTCAAATTATGTTAAGCAACTCTATCAGCAGGAAAAGACCAAAGATTTGCGGCCTGGCGGCGATATCTGGAATGCAATGAAAAGCAGGTGATAAATGGCGATTGATACATTCACGTGGTGCCCACGAATAAATGCGGAAGCGGAGACCACACTCCGCGTTCGGAAAACACAGTTTGGAGATGGATACACTCAGGTTGCCGGCGATGGGTTAAATGCCAAAAGTCAGGAGTGGACGCTAAGTTTCACCGGCAACGAATCATACATTTCTGCAATAAAAAATTTCCTCGATTCACATGGTGGCACAAAAGCATTTCTTTGGACGCCTCCGCTTGAACCCATTGGCTTATTCCGATGCGAAACATATAAACCAACGGCGCTTGGAAACGGGAAACATAACCTTGATGTGACTTTCTTACAGGCTTTTAAACCATGATAAACAGTGATTATCAGAAATTAGAGCCGGGCGACACTGTCCGGTTGTTTGAAGTTGATGGCACCGCCTTTGGCACAGGCGATGTGCTCCGTTTTCACAATTACAATCTGGCGTACACCGAGGCCGAAATCTTGGCCTCCGGAGGCGATGAATCGAAACTGCCAGCGAAATCCATCTGGTGGCAGGGCAACGAATATTCAGCGTGGCCGGTTCAGATTGAAGGCATTGAGGCTTCAACAAGCGGCAGCGGCGCACAGCCGAAACTGACTGTGGCGAATCTTGACGGGTCGATTACTGCGTTGTGTCTGGCTTACGATGACATGCTTCAGGCTGTGGTGACCATTCACGATACGCTGGCGCAATACCTCGACGCCCGAAACTTTGCTGGCGGGAATGCCACGGCGGACGCCACGCAGGAGAAGTTGCAGGTTTTCTACATCGACAGCAAGAGCATGGAAACCAACATCTCTGTTGAGTTCACGCTGAGCAGCCCGATGGATTTGCAGGGATTGATGATCCCGACGCGGCAACTTCATTCTCTCTGCACCTGGTGCATCCGCGGCAAATACCGATCAGGGGATGGCTGCGATTACGCCGGTACCAACTATTTCGATAAGCACGGTAATCCGGTTAGCGATCCCTCGCTCGACGTGTGCAACGGCACGCTGAACACGGGCTGCAAACCTCGCTTCGGGGCAAATAACGAATTGCCGTTCGGCGGCTTCCCGGGCACATCTCTGATCAAGAGCTAATTATGCGTGATAAAACCCTGCAGGCTATTTTTGAACATGCCCGGCAGAGCTACCCGCACGAATGTTGTGGCGTGG
>NZ_JAEMGT010000118.1:0-1250 GCF_017655185.1 Rahnella sp. ChDrAdgB13
TGTAGTGGTCAACAAAAACTGGCCACCGCGTTAGAGTTTTTCCAGTATCGATTTTCTGATTCGTTTGGTGGCAACCCACCGTTATATTCGTGCGGCCTGAGTGCGCTGTAATATCCAACGATATAGTCCGTTATGGCGTGTGTCGCATCGCTGAAGCTTACGTAACCTTTCACTGGCACCCATTCGTTTTTCAGACTCCGGAAGAAGCGTTCCATGGGGCTATTATCCCAACAGTTTCCACGCCGGCTCATACTCTGTCTGATCCGGTAGCGCCACAGTAACTGCCGGAACTGCCTGCTCGTATAATGACTGCCCTGATCGCTGTGGAACATCACTCCTGCGGGCTTACCCCGAGTTTCCCATGCCATTTCCAGTGCTTTCATGGTGAGTCTACTGTCCGGCGAGAACGACATTGCCCAGCCCACTGGCTTTCTTGCAAACAGATCGAGAACAACAGCGAGGTATACCCAGCGTTTGCCTGTCCAGATATAGGTCACATCACCGCACCACACCAGGTTTGGCTCTGTTACGGCGAACTGTCGCTCAAGGTGATTCGGGATAGCAACGTGTTCATGACCGCCACGTTTATACCGGTGAGTCGCCTGCTGGCAACTGACAAGCCCCAGTTCTTTCATGAGTCTGCCAGCAAGCCAGCGCCCCATCTGGTAGCCTCTCTGCGTTGCCATTGTGGCGATGCTTCTTGCTCCGGCCGAACCGTGGCTGATGGCATGCAGCTCAAGTACCTGACTTCGTAACGCAGCCCGTCTGCCGTCTGGTTTTTCAGGACGGTTTTTCCAGTATTTATAGCTGCTGCGATGAACCCCAAACACATGGCAGAGAGTGGCCACAGGATAACGCGCTCTGAGTTTCCCGATTATCGAGAACTGTTCAGGGAGTCTGACATCAAGAGCGCGGTAGCCTTTTTTAATATTTCGTTTTCCATTTCAATACGTTGTAGTTTTTTCTTCAGCTCACGTATTTCGATTTGTTCCGGTGTTATCGGAGAGGATTTTGGTGTTTTGCCCTGACGCTCTTCACGCAGTTGCTTGACCCATTTTGTCATCGTGGAAAGACCGACATCCATAGCCTTAGCGGCATCAGAGACGGTGTAGTTTTGATCGACAACCAACTGAGCGGATTCGCGTTTGAATTCAGGACTAAAATTTCTTCTTTTCATTGGAGCACCTGTGTTGTTCTGAGGTGAGCATATCACCTCTGTTCAGGTGGCCAAATTCAGTAAACCACTACAG
>NZ_JAEMGT010000119.1:0-6553 GCF_017655185.1 Rahnella sp. ChDrAdgB13
CTCAATGGATTGGTCATCAATGGTGAAAACGATATCGAGTTCGTTCCTTACGTGCGCTGGCGGCCGGATGCTCTCTACAAACGCTTCAACTTCTTTTTTGACTGCGTGATATTCAAGGTCATTAAATGCCATATTTCCTCCGTGATTTAACCAAACGCCCGAACTCCCACATCCCTGTGACACAGCTCCCTATCTGCCAGACACCCATGAACTGGCCGATGCTGTCTAGTTGAATACTTCTTCCGGCCACTGGGCTAGTAGTCCAACACCGACCACCAGAACACGCGACCAATAATATCAAGTTCATCCAGCGGCACTTCTTCATCTGGATATTCCTCGTTATAGCTGCGCACACGCACCTTCCTGCCAGGGAGGGCGTAGAGCACCTTTACGCGGTACAAGCCATCTTGCCCCATAGCGTACATTTTCCCGTCACGTATGGTCTTCGTACCTCGGTCTACGGCTATGGTGGTGCCATCTGGAATTAGTGGTTCCATGCTGTCTCCGGCTGCCGGACAACAGAATACATTGGCAAACTCAACACCCATGCGGCGTAGGGTTGCTTTTGAGAATCTTAACTTGTAGCCGTTGTAGTCAGTATCAATGCAGCGTCCCGCACCAGCTGCCATCTCGATATCCTTATAAAATGGCACCTCTATCTCATCATCGGAGAGAGGAGTTTTGCTATCCCATAAATCGATTGTTCCCCACTCGCTTTCCGGTGGGATCGTGGAGTCTGGGTTATATGGCTTCACGCCTTCCGCACGCATCGGTTCTGAGCCATCTGACAGCCATTCCGGCCTTACGCCTAGCACCTTGGCAATATCCACAAGCTTACGCGAACCCTGCGCACCACCAGAAACCAGCTTCCACACACTGGACTGCGCCATTCCAACCGCTTTAGCAAGCGATCCCTGCGTATGGCCACTTTCCTTCATCGCCATTTCTAGGCGCTCAGAAAAAGTCATAAAAACCTCACTTAAACATTTCCTTCATTCTATCGGCAAAGCGATATTTATACAAAATCGTCAAAGCGATTGATTTTCACTAAAGCGATGGCTAAAATCATGCTGTAACGATAGAAAAGGAGATTTTATGAAACATGAAGCAGTCGAAAAAGCGATTGCAATTGTTGGCAGTCAGGCTGCATTAGCCAAAGCTGTCGGCAAGGCGCAATCCACAGTGTCTGACTGGCTTAACGGCAACAAACAAATCTCCGTAGAGGGCGCCCTTCTTCTTGTAAGAGCTACCAACGGAAAGATTTCAGCCGCTGAGTTCCGCCCAGATAAAGCCAACCTGTTCGAACAATTCAACACAGCAGCATAGAACCACCGCTCTTTAAACAATCTGGCCGCTCTCTGAACTCAGGAGCAATAACAACAGTGGCATACCCCACGGTATGCACACGCACACAACTAACCAACAACGGAAGTATCACGCATGGAACGTACACAGACACGCACTAAGGCTATGAAAATTGAGGGGCAACTACTGAATAAGATTTCGGTGATCGGCAGCGCAGTGATTGCTGACGCTGTAGGCGTTGACCGTTCACAGATAACACGCTGGAAGGAAAGCTTCATACCGAAGATGTCGATGTTACTGGCGGTTTTGGAGTGGGGCGTCGTTGACGATGACCTTGCAAGGCTGGCGAAAGAAGTTGCCCGGATATTCACAAAACAAAAAGCCCCGACTGCACGAACAGACGAGGCTTCTCAAATATCAATGTCGTTTTAACTGGACAAAACAACAGGAGTAATTATGTCATCCCTTTCCCTTTTGTACAAATCGAAAGATAAAAACGGCACCGAGACGACGGTAAAGAAAACGTTTCTGGTTCCGCTGTCAGAGCTGTATGTCGAACCGGGCTTTAACGTCCGGGATATCGACCAAGCGCACGTAGAAGAATTCCGCGATGCGTTTATCGACGGCGAGTATCTGCCGCCGTTAGCGGTGCAGGTTACTGGGGATGGCGTCAAAATTATCGACGGTCATCACCGGTATTACGGCGCGAAGCTGGCTACTGAAGCCGGGCATGAAATCCCGCGCCTTGAGTGCAAAGACTTTGTAGGCAGTGAGGCCGATCGCATTGCCTTCATGGTCACCAGTTCTCAGGGTAAGCCACTGGCACCGCTTGAACGCGCAGCCGCTTATCAACGCCTCAGCAACCAAGGATGGGAATCAGCGGAGATCGCCAAGAAGGTAAAGCGTTCTGTTGCTGATGTTGAGCATCACCTCGCTTTGCTGGAAGTCGGTGATGGCCTGCTCGCAATGGTGAAGTCAGGAGAGGTTGCGCCTACTACCGCTGTCGCTCTCTCACGTGAGCATGGCGTGAATGCTTCATCAGTGGCAGCCGGTCAGATGGTGAAGGCAAAAGCGGCTGGCAAAACGAAGCTCACGCGTTCTGATGCCATTCCGCTGTTCAGTGCTGTGAAAGCTCGCCGCCTGGTTGAGCTTTTGGTCGATGCTGAATTTGAAAGAAATGGTGATGGTGATTACCTCGCTCTATCCATGGACACATCTGAAGAAATAAACCGAATCATTGCTGAGTACCGGAAGGGGATTAGCAGCACTGGCACGGAGGCCTCATGAACAAACGAAAAAAATACCAGCCCCCTGAGCGAGTACAGCAGCGGGCAGCACTACCAGACGAGTTACTCATGATCAGCAACGATAACCGTTCTTTCGGTCGTAGGCTGATTGATACCTTCCGCCTGCATAAGCCAAAGGAGCCAAGGCATGAGTAACGTACTGGCATTCCGTCAACCAGACACAGTAAGGCCGGAGGCAACCGGTAAGGGGTTTGCCCTCATGCACAGAAAAATAATGGAGCTGCCTTTCTATAGAACGGATTCTGAAGCTGTTCACCTGTGGATGCATTTCATCCTTACCGCCAATCATGCACCCGGCAGTGTGAGTACAGAGCTGGGTGAGGTTATCGTCCGACGCGGTGAATTCATGACCGGGCGCAATAAGCTTGAACTGGAAACCGGGATTGATGGTAACCGCATCAAATATCTCATCGGTAAGTTTGAAAAACTTGGGATGATCACCAAGTCATCCACCAAGAAATTCTCGCTAATTTACGTCACAAAATACGACGAATATCAGCCAAATTTTGTGCCAACAGATTGCCAACAAAGTGCCATCACAAACCTAGACACTTCAAGGACTGCAAAGGAGGTTGTGCCAACAGATTGCCAACAAAGTGCCACAAACAATGAATTACTAAATACTAACTTAATATCTAAAGATATTAAGTGTGCAACTGGCGACTCAAAATCGGCTAACCAGAGGCAAAAGATTTCCTGCGAAGAAGTCTGGCAATGCCTGAAAGACGAAGTGCCAGAAGCGAGGGGATGGAGAACGCTGACGGACGAGCGCCGCAACCTGATAAGAACCTTCTGGACGAAGGCGAACAAAATCGCCAGAGACTTGGATGGTGGACAGCCGCTGACCATCGAAGGGTTCAGGGGATACTTGCAGTACATCAGCCGGTCATGCCGCTGGATGCTGGAAGACCGCCCCGATCAGCGTACTGGCATAACTTGGCGCAAGAAGAAATTTGACGACTTCCTGAAAGCCAAGCTCTACATCGAAGTCCGCGAAGGAGACAAGGATGACCGATAACATCGTATTACCCCCGCACAGCATCGAAGCTGAGCAGAGCGTACTGGGTGGCCTGATGCTGGATGACGGCAGCGACCGTTGCCTGAAAGTATTTTCCTCCCTGCGTTCGGAATCGTTTTACAGCCGCCCTCACAAAATCATCTACGAAGAACTGCGCAGCCTTGCCCGCCAGCAGAAGCCAATCGACCTGCTGACCGTCTCTGACTCGCTGGAATCGAAAGGTGAGCTGGAATCAGTCGGTGGATTTGCCTATCTGGCAGAGCTTCAGAAGCACACACCTAGCGCGGCAAACATCGTGAACTATGCCAACATCGTTCGCGACCGAGCCATGAAGCGTTACGGGATTGAGAAGGCCAACAAAATCACCGAGCTGTTCTACGCCAATGACGGCATGTCAGCTGAACAGAAATACGAAGCGGCACAGGCCATCTTCACCCAGATGTCAGATCACGCACGAACCGGTACACGGCGCGGGCTTAGGTCATTTGGTGACGTTATGGATGACTGGATGTTAGATCTCGATAAGCGCTTCTCAACCACCGGAGAGGCTCGCGGATTGACCAGCGGTATTCCATCGCTCGACAGAATGCTTTCACCGAAAGGTCTGATGAAAGGCTCGCTGTTCGTGATTGGTGCGCGGCCTAAGATGGGTAAAACCACCTTGTACTCGCAGATGGCAATCAACTGTGCCGTTCGTGAGAAGAAGCCAGCACTGCTGTTCAGCCTCGAAATGCCAGATGACCAGATCCTCGAAAAGCTGGTAGGGCAGAAGTCAGGCGTCAACCCGAACATTTTTTATCTGAACACCTGTGACGATGAAGAGTACCAGGGTGACTACGACGCAGACTTCAGCAAAGCCATGAACACCGCCGCACGACTCCGCGAAATCGACCTGCTCTACATTGACGACACTCCGGGATTATCACTGGCACACGTCGTTGCAGAAAGCCGCAAGGTGAAACGCCAAAAGGGTAGCGTCGGCATGGTTTTGGTGGACTACCTGACCCTGATGACAGCCGAAAAGGCAGACCGTAATGATCTGGCTTACGGCATGATCACCAAAGGTCTCAAGAATCTCGCCAAAGAGCTTGGCTGCGTTGTTGTACTGCTGACCCAGTTAAACCGTGAACTGGAAAAGCGAGTAAACAAACGCCCTCTGCCAAGCGACAGCCGCGACACAGGGCAAATCGAACAGGACTGTGACTACTGGGTAGGCATCCATCGTGAAGGTGCATTCGATGAAAGCTTAAATCAGGAAGAAACAGAGCTGCTTCTGCGACTCAATCGCCACGGGAAAACAGGCGTTATTTTCTGCCAGCAGCGTGACGGTGCGATTTATGACCTCGACCAAGTAGCGGCGCGTCGGGATCGTGATGAGCGAGAACAACTGAAGCAACCAGCGAAAAAGAAAGGTGGTTTCTGATGGAAGATAAAAAACCATTGTTGAGATGTTCTTTCTGCGAGAGAACTCAACACCAAGTGAAAAAGCTTATTGCCGGACCATATGCGTATATCTGCGAAAGATGCGTTGTGAAATGCGTTGAGGTGTTGGCCGACCTGCATCTGGATAGAGAAGAAGATGAAGAGGAAGAAAAATCTGATGGAACAAACTAACCGATTACCCGAAGAAATAGCACGAACCCTCATGAGCGATCCGGCATTCAGCATATGCCTAGATCGCAGCCTTGAAGAACCAGAGCTAATTGCTCAATTCATCCGAATATACGGCGTGGAATTACCGAGACAGCCGCGCAACGCCTTGGACATGATGGTCGATGAAGCTACCGGTTACCGCAAAGACACCTTCGACAAATTCTTCACAGCTTTTATCCCGTTTGTACACCGAGCGGTTTACCTGCCGCTTTTATCGAAATTTAGCGCCGAACAGCCAGTGAAAGGGGAATTCTGATGGACACTAAGGCAGCATTTGACAGAGAAGCTTTTGCAAAAGAGCACGGCATGACCATGGAGTTTGTTAACTGGTTCTTCGATGAGAAGGCGGCTGGTTGCGGACAGGTCTGGTTCATGATGGCAGCGGCGATGTGGGAAGGCTGGAAAGCGTCTCGCGCGGCAATTGAAATTAAGTTACCGAATCCAGAAGAATATCTATGCAATGGTTCTGCTGAGGCAGCACTGATAGATGTTTGCTCGGCCATTACCTCCCACGGTATAGCTGTGATATCCCATGGCACAGCTATCACCTCCCACGGAATAAGAATTAAGGGGAAGACAGAATGAGTTACATATTTCTGATTATTGTTATTTCAAGCCAATCATCAAACCTTCAGGTCACGCCAATGCAGTCGATGGAGCAGTGTCAGGCAGCGATAAAGTCCATTGATGTCGTCCGTGAGCAAGGCTCATGGAGTGATTATGTGCCAAAAATTAACCAAGCTAAATGCGTCGAGGTAACCCATGAATAACGATTTAGAGCAGTTCAGTGAAGAAAGGTTGAAAGATATGCAGAAGCACGTAACAGCAGGAATGACATTAGGCCATGCAGATGCGCTGTTAATACGACAAGCACTCGACGTAGCCTTATCAGCAAAGCAGGATAAAGCTATCGGGTATGTTGAGAGCAAAACGACTGGCACTGACCGCTTTATCCTTAAAGGGTTTTACGAGCAGGACATCAACATTGGGGACAGGCTCTACACCACCCCGCATCCAGCCCATACAGAGCAGGTGATTCCAGATGGTTGGAAGCTTGTTCCGATTGAGCCGACTCATGAAATGAAATTGCAGGTACACCCAATTGCAGTAGGAACATGCCATAACTGCGGGTGCGAAGTTAATCCAGACTGCGAAGATAATGTGCTGCTTTCATGGCAGGACATGCTCGCCGCCGCACCTGTAGTGGTTTACTGAATTTGGCCACCTGAACAGAGGTGATATGCTCACCTCAGAACAACACAGGTGCTCC
>NZ_JAEMGT010000120.1:0-51031 GCF_017655185.1 Rahnella sp. ChDrAdgB13
GTAAGGATTGCCTGAGAAAGTCAGCGACGAGGGGAGCTTTTATCTAAATCCGATTTATTCAACAAAGCCCATCGATGACTGAAAAATACCATGATGACCGAGGCGCAAATTGGATCACTTTGGCTATATGACCGCATATCAGGCTGGTTGAAAAACTGGGCAAGATTACCCGCGGCGGAGTGAATTTTTTAAAATTCATTTTGGGGGAAAGTTTTGGAGGGATTTTGGGGAAGATTTTTTACGTCATAAAATCAGTTGGTTGCAGCTTCGCAAGCTGCTCCACAAACAAACTGAGAACAGTTGATGTTCGACGTTAATTAAAAAGCCGGCAAAATCCTCGCCGGCTTTTTTGTGGAATCATCCTCACAATAACCTGCTACGTATAAGGTTATTCGCCCACGATCACAGATTACGTTCCCGCCAGCCGTCACACTATCTTCTATAAATTTAAGACCCCAATCACCTGTGATGCTGACTTCTTTTACTTTTTTTAACAAAGGGTTGAGGAATACATTATGGAAAAAATTCGTATTGAAGATGAACCTGTAGAGATAGGGTTTGAAGACGGGCTTTATGTTTCGTATTCAGAGGGTTATCACGAGGGAAAGCTAGAGCATATCGACCGCGATGCGTTTATCGCTTTATTGGCAAAAGAATTTAAAACGACCACGGCAAGGATTGAGACTCAGGTGAGTCATTATATTTAAGGTTAATTTGCAGACACAAAATAAGGCCCGGTCATTATTTTATGGATTGGGCCTGGTATGTAAATTGCGTACATCCTTGTATCGCTGCATTTTTGAAACACATCCTGAAGCAACCCCTTCCGGCGCTTATCTCCGGCACTCACCCGAAAGCGGTGTTAGCTCTACGAGGGGCGATACAAAGACTACCAGCTAGGATTACTCTGATCAATAGTGATAATGGTTATCATTTGAGTTTTTTTTCCTTCTGCTACTTTCTGTACTCACCGGCCGCCAATCGGGGCATAAAAAAAGCCAGAGGATCTCTCCCCTGGCTTTTTCGACAATTTCGCGAAGGAAATTACATGCCGTAAACCAGATTCACAGAAGTGACGGTGTCGGTTTTATCCGGCGCACTGGCTGGTGGTTTAGTGTTGTAAGTTACGTCATACGCAACTTTTAGCGAGAAGTGGCTATTGATAGCTACAGTCAGCGCAGTTTCTGAGTTCAGTGTGGTTTCATCGTTGGCTAATACGGAGAAGCCCTGCGTGAAACGTGCGGTATCGCTGATCTGATAACCGTAAGTCCCTGAACCGTATGCCAGAGCACGGGTCTGGTGGCCGCCCTGCTCGAATTCATCGTGACGAACACCAGGACCGGCTTCCAGATTCAGCGTATGAACCGGACCGCTCCAGATCTGACGACCGTAACCGATGGTTGCGACATCGCGCGCGCGATAGCCGTTATAACGGTCGCTCAGCCAGCTCGCCTGACCAAAGACGTAGTTCGCGTTATCCAGATTATAACGGGTACGACCGCCCGCCTGATACTTCTCGGATGAACGGACACCGGAAGAAGAGGTATTACGCGCAGAACCCCACAGGCTGTAAGCCGTGTTGGTATCAAACCAGGTCATGGTGGTATCAGCATTCAGCGTGGAGTTGCTGGTGTTACCGGTTTGTGCACTGTAACCCGCCTGCACATTGCCTACGAAGGGCTTCTTCGCCTGAGCAGGATCATCGAGCGCAGTGAAAATGGTAGTGTCTGCAAGGCTTGAAATACTGAACAGCGCTGCACCGCAAATTACGGCACAAGCTGGTAAACGACGTACAACCCGAAAAAACATTTTGTTTCCCCAATAAGACTTAAGGCAAATAACGAGAGTAGATCACACGATTTATGCCATTAATTAGGATCCGTTAATCAAGCCTGACAACTCCGTTTCGATGGCACATACATACAAATATTTTTACCGCAACAAATATAACGCACTCAGCACGGGATATCTTAATAAAGCGGCTTTTTTAGATAGTTCCGAATGACATATATTTCCGGCAATAGAAACATACAAAATCATTACGTTCTCTTTCATTGATTTTTATTTCAATGCAGTTCTGTAATCATTCCTGGTGCGCCAAACTGACTTCTTGCCCTGCCGCTCTCGTCAGAGAGCTTGCGAGCTGGCGACGTACAGATTTCCGCCGAACTCGTCGCTGAATCTTGTCCTTTTGAGCGATGCGGGGTAGTTTTATCCTGATAACATCTTATTTTTTGCCTCGGGTTCCTCGAAGGCAGCCTTCAGGAGGAGTGGTCATGGCTTTACAAAAAGAGATTATTCAGGCATTGCACGTTAAACCGCATATCGATGCCGCACAGGAAATCCGCGTCAGCGTCGATTTTCTCAAAAGTTATCTGCTGGCCCATCCGTTCATCAGGACACTGGTTCTGGGGATCAGCGGCGGGCAAGATTCTACTCTTACCGGCAAACTTTGCCAAACAGCAATTAGTGAATTACGCGCAGAAACGAAAGAAGATGATTACCAGTTCATCGCCGTGCGTTTGCCGTACGGCGTGCAGGCTGACGAGTCCGATTGTCAGGACGCCATCACTTTTATTCAGCCCGATCAGGTTCTGACCGTAAATATTAAAAATGCGGTGCTGGCGAGCGAAGCGACATTACGTGAAATTGGCATTGAGCTGAGCGATTTTATTAAAGGTAATGAAAAAGCGCGTGAGCGAATGAAAGCCCAGTACAGCATTGCCGGAATGAAAAAAGGGGTTGTCGTCGGGACGGATCACGCAGCCGAAGCCGTTACCGGTTTCTTCACCAAATATGGCGACGGCGGCACGGATATCAACCCGATTTTCCGCCTGAACAAACGTCAGGGTAAAGCGCTGCTCAAAACGCTGGGCTGCCCGGAACATCTGTATACCAAAGCGCCGACGGCAGATTTGGAAGAAAACCGCCCTTCTCTGCCGGATGAAGTCGCGCTGGGCGTGACCTACGAGCTGATCGACGATTATCTTGAAGGCAAAAAAGTGGATGACAGCGTCGCGGCGATTATCGAAGGCTGGTACCTGCGCACCGAACATAAACGTCAGCCGCCGGTCACGGTGTTCGATGATTTCTGGAAGAAAAAATAATTTCTGACGGCAATCTCTGTAACGGGCACGTATTGCGTGTCCGTTTTTTCTACCGGCTTCTCCCTTTCGCCTTTGAAATCACAAGTTCCTTTCCATTCATTAACGAAATCATTACCCTTAGTCCCCTTCCGGACTGACTGACAGTGATGTTTCCAATGCAAAAATTCCTTTTTCTGCTGCTGAGCCTGGTGTTGCTCGGCCCTCTGGGTATCGATCTGTACCTGCCCGCCATCCCGGCGATTGCCCTTGGCTTGCAAAGCACCGAAGCGGTAATTCAGTCTTCGATTTCGCTATTCATCTTGGTGATGGGATTAGGGCAACTGGTTGCCGGTCCGCTGGTGGATAAATTTGGACGCCGCCCGATCGCGATTATCGGCATTGTCGTCTATCTGGCGGGCGCAATTATCGCGGCAATGTCGGTTGCGCCGTGGATGTTCCTGTTATCCCGTGTGGTTCAGGGGTTGGCCGTGTGCTGTACGTCGGTGGTGATTTTCAGCGGTGTGCGTGACCGCATGAGCGGCAACGACGCCGCCCGAGCCTACGGTTTCCTCAACGGGACGCTCAATATTATCCCTGCGCTTGCACCCCTCATTGGCGGCCTGATTGCGCAATATTATGGCTGGCGGGCACCGTTTTGGGCGCTGGCGGGTTACACCGTGGCGGTCATGCTGCTGGTCATTTTCAAACTGCCGGAAACCCGCCCGGCGGACACCCAAACCAACTCCGGGCTGCCGTTTCGCCAGTACGCGCGGATTCTGTCGGATCCCCGTTTCGTCACTTTCGCCGCGGTTAACGCAGGGGCGATGGGCATGGCGCTGACCTATGTCTCGCTGGCGCCGACCGTGCTGATGAACGTGGCAGGCCTCACACCATTAGAATTTTCCATTGTGTTCGGCGCAAACGGCTTCTGGATTATGGCGGTGAGCTTTATTGCCAACCGTATTATCCGCAAAGTGGGACGGCCGGTGTGTCTGAAAGCCGGCGGTATCCTGATGTTTGCCGGTTGTCTGGGGCTGATTGCCGGGATCACGCTGGTGCCACCGGCAGAACAAACCGCGACGTGGCTGTATATGCTGCCGGTTGCCAGCGCCTGCGCGGGGTTAGCGTTCCTGATGGGGCCCGCCACCAGCTATGCGCTGGAGCCGTTCTCCAGTGAAGCCGGTGTGGCGTCTGCGCTGGTCGGTTCAGTGCAGATGGCCGGTGGTGCGCTGCTGGGCTTTATTGCGATGGCGTTGCCGTTACAACCTAAGCTGAGCCTTGCGCTGGTGATGCTGGCGGGAGGATGTCTGGCGATGCTGGCGCGTCGTGCCAGTAAGAAATCGACGGGTCAGCTGACCCGTCTGGAAAGCTAAAAAACGTTATCCGACGGTTATAACCGGTACGCGTGGCGCGAGCGCGCTCAGCAGTTCGTAGCCCAGCGTACCGGCAGCCGTCGCCACATCATCCACCGGCAGATTACTGCCCCACAGTTCAACCGGCGCACCGATTTGTGCCTGCGGACACGGCGTTAAATCCACCGCCAGCATATCCATCGAAACTGTTCCTACCGTTTTTGTTCTTACGCCATCCACCCAGACCGGTGTGCCGGAAGGCGCATGCCGCGGATAGCCATCGGCATAACCACAGGCCACCACGCCCACACGCTGCGGTTGTCCTGCACGATAACGCCCGCCATACCCGACACGGTCACCTGCGTTAAGTGCCTGCACGGCGATCAGTTCACTTTTCAGCGTCATCACCGGTTGCAGCCCGGTTTGGGCGATGTCCTGCCACTGCCCGCTCGGCGACGCGCCGTACAAAATAATCCCCGGACGGATCCAGTCATAATGCGTCGACGGATGCCAGAGCGTCGCCGCCGAATTGGCAAGACAACGCGGCCCGGAAATATTTTGCCCGGCCAGATTTACGGCCACCATCTGCGCACCCACGCCTTCGACGCTGTCCGCCGTGGCGAAGTGACTCATCAGCGTGATTTCCCCGACCTGCTTGAGTTCACGCAGCTGATGCCAGACATCGCTGACGCGCGCCGGTGCAAATCCCAGACGGTTCATACCGCTGTTCACTTTCAGATAAACATTCACCGGCTGGCTGAGGTTTGCCTGCGCCAATGCCTGAATTTGCCAGTCGCTGTGTACTGACGTCGTCAGGCGATAGTAATCTATCGTGATTAAATCCGCGGGAGAAAAGAAACCCTCCAGCAGCAGGATCGGCCCCTGCCAGCCAGATTCACGCAGTAATATCGCTTCGTTGAAATCGAGTAATGCGAAACCCTCCGTAGCTGACAGGCTTTTCCAGATACGGGAAATCCCGTGGCCGTATCCGTTGGCTTTCACCACCGACCAGACTTTGCTGTTAGGAGCAAAGCCGCGGATAACATTGAGATTTTGGGATAACGCAGACAGAGATAAAGTGGCTGAAATCGGGCGAGGCATACCAGCTCCGGCAAAGTGCAAAGTAACGCCCGCACGGCGTCAGTCACCGTGCGGGGGGAGAAAAACCGGTTTAAGACACCGGATGCATTTTATGCGGGCCAGCCGGACGGGCGATAAAACCAGGGCTGTAACGCTCAACCGATAAATCATCAGAAGGAATTGCCGGTGTCACGCCGGATATAATGTCCGATAACAGCTGACCGGAACCGCAGGCCATTGTCCAGCCGAGCGTGCCGTGGCCGGTATTCAGATACAGATTTTTAATGCGCGTACGGCCCACAATCGGCGTGCCGTCAGGCGTCATCGGCCGCAAGCCTGTCCAGAAAGTCGCCGCCTCCACGTTGCCGCCGTTCGGATAGAGATCTTTAACCACCATTTCCAGCGTTTCACGACGCGCCTGCGCCAGCTTCAGGTTAAAACCAACAATTTCCGCCATCCCGCCGACACGGATGCGATTATCAAAACGCGTAATCGCAATTTTATAAGTCTCATCCAGCACGGTAGAAACCGGTGCAGAGGACGGGTCAGTGATCGGAATTGTCAGTGAATAGCCTTTCAGCGGATACACCGGTATAGACACCAAATCCGCAAGCAGCGAGGTGGAATAAGAACCGAATGCCACCACATAAGCCTCCGCTTTCACCAGCTCGTCGCCACACTGCACACCGGTAATCTCGCCGTTTTCAACAAGCAGCTTATCGACCGTCCGGTTGAATTCGAATTTTACGCCGGCCTGGCGCGCCATATTTGCCAGCGTACGGGTGAACAGCTGACAGTCGCCGGTTTCATCATTAGGTAAACGCAGACCGCCGGTCAGCTTGTGCGCGACCTGCGCCAGAGCCGGTTCCGCCGTCGCCAGCTGGCTGGATTCCAGCAACTGATACGGCACACCGGCGTCTTCGAGCACTGCGATATCTTTCGCCGCGCTCTCAAACTGTTGCGCCGTACGGAACAGCTGCAACGTACCGCCCTGACGGCCTTCGTACTGAATACCCGTTTCTTCGCGCAACGCCTTCATGCAATCGCGGCTGTATTCCGCCAGACGGACCATGCGGCTTTTGTTGGTCTGATAGTGGTTCATGTCGCAGTTACGCAGCATTTGCCACATCCATTTCAGCTGGAACGGGGTTCCGTCCAGACGAATTGCCAGCGGCGCATGCTTCTGGAACATCCATTTGATTGCTTTAACAGGAACACCCGGAGCCGCCCACGGTGCAGCATAGCCCGGTGAGATCTGCCCCGCATTCCCCGCACTGGTTTCTTCCGCAGGCCCGGACTGACGATCGATAACCGTCACATCATGTCCCGCTTTAGCCAGATACCATGCACTGGCGACACCGACCACACCACTGCCTAAAATCACCACACGCATATCGACTCCACTCCACGACAAAACAAAGCATAATATTCTGATGACAGGAAATTAACCTGACTGCGAAAAATCGCCAACACAGGCGTTCATAACCGTGAGTTGTTTCACATTTATTTATCGTTCATGGCGGGATTTTTTTCAACAGCTGCAAATAAATAACGATATCTTGCAACATTCCGGCTTTGCAGAGAGAAAGTTATGGTTTTTTGATAGCAATGACTGCATTGATGTCATCAGCCGCCTCCACTTTCGCGCCGGGTTTGGCCGTGGTCTTTTATTCTTGTATACAAGCAATATTTCAGCACAATTCACTAATATAAAGGCGGTGTGTGACATTACCTGATATTCCGCACATGAAACGGGCTTAATGCTTGCAGGGAGTTTATAAAGCGAGTTTTTCACGCACGGTCTGGGTGGGAGAATTTTTTCCCATCATCGGAAAACATGAAGGCCACTTTTAACAGTGGCCTTTGGCTATGCAGGACAACATCAGGAGAGATATTTTCAGGCTGTTGTGGCTTCGAGTCTCATCAGTGAAACGGGTTTAAACAGGCCTTTTTGCCCTACCAGTTCCACACAATTTTCCCGGCGAAGTTCTTCCGGAGAACCGTTTTGCACATGAAACGCGGCAATTTTACCCGTCACGCCTGTTTCAGCATCCATGACGCGGGTGCCCTGGCCGATCCGGTTTCTATATCTGTCATAAGTAAACGTATTTACCATTTTTTGACCTCCTCAGCATCAGTAACAAACAATAGCGGATAAATGCTACCCCTCTGAAAACCGGGTTTCAATATCTTAACCCTGCTAAGTATCAGGTTTATTCTGGCAAAACTGTCCGCCTGCATTGCCAGCTCAAAATGTGAGCAATATCGCAATCGTTCAATTAGTGACCTACACTTCGAAAGTTTCCTAAACTGTACCGTTCATTTCAGCGATAAGGAGTCACCAGTGAATAACTCAAATTTTCTGAAACTCAAAGATGGCACTCAACTCTTTTACAAAGACTGGGGTAGCGGCCAGCCAGTGGTTTTCAGCCATGGCTGGCCGTTGTCCGGCGATGCATTTGAAGATCAGATGCTGTTTCTGGCGGATAAAGGCTTCCGTGTGATTGCGCATGATCGCCGCGGACACGGGCGTTCCTCGCAACCGTGGGACGGGCACAATATGGATCAGTACGGCGATGACCTGGCCGAACTCACTGGCCATTTAGATTTGAAAGACGCTGTGCATATCGGGCATTCGACCGGCGGTGGCGAAGTAGCGCGTTATATTGGCCGCCACGGTACGGCGCGCGTTGCCAAAGCCGTGCTGATTGGTGCGGTGCCGCCGATTATGGTCAAAACGGATTTCAACCCGGCCGGTCTGCCGCTTTCTGTATTCGACGGGATCCGTGATGGTGTTCAAAAAGACCGTTCGCAGTTTTTCCTGGATTTGCCAGATGCCTTTTTCGGCTTTAACCGCGCAGGAACGAAAGTTTCAGAAGGTTTGCGTCAGAGTTTCTGGCGTCAGGGCATGCAGGCGTCAATCAAAGCACTTTATGATTGCGTGAAAGCTTTTTCTGAAACCGACCAGCGTGAAGACCTGAAAAAAATGACTATCCCGACGCTGGTCATCTACGGTGACGATGACCAGATTGTGCCCCCGGCCTCTTCCAGCGAAGCCGCGCTCAAGCTTCTTCCACACGGAAAAGGCAAAGTCTATCCGGGCGCATCCCACGGTTTATGCAGCACACATAAAGATCAGATTAATGAAGATTTATTAGAGTTTATCCGCAGTTAATAGCGGGTTTACCCCGTCCTCACCTGTCTGAAACTGACCCAAAGCCCGGTTCTTTGCGGCTTTGGGTCTCCATCGCGCACCGATTGACAGCCTCTTTCCATCAGGATATAGATTTGATGAGGAATGGATTCATGGTGTTTATCCTGCAGCACACTCAGATTGAGCTACGATTATCAAAGGACGTGCGAAGTCTTAAGAAAAGGTTGTGAATCAAACACTCTGTAGCGTCCATAACTGAATGAGGGTGCGGCTTATGACGACAGTGACCCAAAAGAAAAAAACTGAGGACAAACGTCTTAGCGATGGACCGGACTGGACGTTTGAGTTATTACAAACCTATCTCGAAGAAATTGACCGTGTCGCCAAGTCATACCGGCTGGAGACGTATCCACATCAAATCGAGATCATCACTTCTGAACAAATGATGGATGCTTATTCCAGCATCGGCATGCCTATCAATTACACACACTGGTCGTTCGGTAAGAAATTCATTGAAACCGAGCAACTGTATAAACACGGACAACAGGGGCTGGCGTACGAAATCGTCATCAACTCCAACCCGTGTATCGCCTATCTGATGGAAGAAAACACCATCACGATGCAGGCGCTGGTTATGGCGCACGCCTGTTACGGCCACAACTCTTTCTTCAAAAATAACTACCTGTTTAAAAGCTGGACCGACGCCAGTTCGATTGTCGATTACCTGCTGTTTGCCAAACGCTATATCAGCGAATGTGAAGAGCGCTACGGCGTCGATGAAGTCGAACGGTTGCTCGACTCCTGCCATGCGCTGATGAATTATGGCGTGGACCGCTATAAACGCCCGCAGAAGATTTCTTTGCAGGAAGAACTGGCGCGGCAGAAAAGTCGTGAAGAATATCTGCAAAGTCAGGTGAATTCGCTGTGGAAAACGCTGCCGCGCAAAGACAGTGTGGATGCCCCTGAACAGGCGCGCCGCTTCCCTTCTGAGCCACAGGAAAACCTGCTGTATTTCATGGAGAAAAACGCGCCACTGCTTGAATCCTGGCAACGGGAAATCTTGCGCATTGTGCGTAAAATCAGCCAGTATTTCTATCCGCAAAAACAGACTCAGGTGATGAACGAAGGCTGGGCGACGTTCTGGCACTACACCATTTTGAATCATCTGTATGACGAAGGAAAAGTCTCGGATCGTTTCATTCTGGAGTTCCTGCACAGCCACACCAATGTAGTGTATCAGCCGCCGTATAACAGCCCCTATTACAGCGGGATCAATCCGTATGCGCTCGGCTTCGCGATGTTCCAGGATATCAAACGTATCTGTCAGGAACCGACCGAAGAAGATCGTTACTGGTTCCCGGATATTGCCGGTTCAGACTGGCTGACGACGCTGCATTTCGCGATGCGGGACTTCAAAGATGAAAGCTTTATCAGCCAGTTTCTGTCGCCGAAAGTGATGCGTGATTTCCGGTTATTTACCGTGCTGGATGACGACCATAATAACTATCTGGAAATCGCAGCGATCCATAATGAGGAGGGTTATCGCGCCATCCGTCAGGAACTGTCGGCGCAGTACAACCTGAGTAACCACGAACCAAACATTCAGGTCTGGAATGTCGATCTGCGCGGTGACCGTTCGCTGACGCTGCGCTATATCCCGCAAGACCGAGCGCCGCTGGACAAGAGCCGTCGTGAAGTGATGAAACACGTTCACCGGTTGTGGGGCTTCGATGTGTTTATAGAGCAACTCAACGAAGACGGCAGCGTGGAACTGCTGGAACGTTGCCCGCCGCGGCCAACGCCGCTCTGACCGGCGTACCGTTCAGAGCAGGCAAGTTCAGGCATTAAAAAAGGGCGCTAAGCGCCCTTTCTCATTTCAGCAGAACCCGTAAAAATCAGCGTTTCTGTTCAGTCAGATCACCCGGCATTGTACCCTGCATGCTATGCCAGATCTCACCACTCTGACGGCCATAATTACGCACGCAATCCACAATCTGCTCGTAGCTTTTTTCGTGGCAGATGTCAGACAGCTTTTTATAGAAAGTGATCGCCAGTTTACGTGCTTCAGGATTGGAGAAGTAATAGCGTCCGACGCGGGTATACAATCCGCGTAACCCGTTAATGATCAGACCGTAAATCGGATTGCCGGACGCAAAGGCCAGACCGCGGAAAATACCGTAATCCAGCGCGGTAAAAGCTTCGGCCTGATCTTCCACTTCGGCCGCTTTCGCCAGCACCTTTTGTGTTTCTTCGGGATTCGTTCGCATCGCTTTGCGGATGAAAATGGTCGCGATATTGGTACGCACGGACAGAAGATTGTCGATGAGCTGCGGAACGCTGTCGTGATCAAGTCGTGCCAGCGTTTCCAGAATATTCAGCCCCGAAGTTTCCCAGAAGTTGTTCACTTTCGTCGGTTTACCGTGCTGAATGGTCAGCCAGCCATCACGGGCAAGACGTTGTAAAACCTCACGTAATGTGGTTCGGGTTACGCCAATGAGTTCTGAAAGTTCCCGCTCCGCAGGCAAGATTGAACCCGGCGGAAACCGGCTGTTCCAGATACTTTCGATGATGTACTCTTCGGCAAAACCGGCAGGACTTTGTGCCTTAATAACCATGTGTTTGTCGTTCCGTGTGAGGCATTTATCAGGGATATAGTTGAGCTCATCATACCAGATGAAAATCAGCGGTTATAGCGCCCGGACGGAACTAATGTTGAAACTGTGCAGGGGTTGGCAGAATTTCCCTTTTTTTAAGGACTTAATATTACCCCGCTGCAGGAGAAAATTTTTCACCGGAGTATTACACTGTTCTATCTTTCTGATACCGCAGCAAAATAACCATAAAGGATCGCTGGGAATTATGGATACAACTTTCCGCCACGCATTTATTAAAAACTTTCTCGGGCAATCCCCTGGCTGGTACAAAATAGCCATTCTGGCCTTTCTGATTATTAACCCGCTGGTGTTCTTTCTGGTCAGTCCTTTCTTAGCGGGCTGGTTACTGATGATCGAATTCATCTTCACGCTCGGCATGGCGCTCAAATGCTATCCGCTGCAACCGGGCGGCTTGCTGGCCATTGAAGCCGTGATGATAGGTATGACAAGTGCTGAAAGAGTTCGCGAAGAAGTGGCGGGCAATCTGGAAGTGATTTTGCTGCTGATTTTCATGGTCGCCGGTATCTACTTTATGAAGCAGCTGCTTCTGACAGTTTTCACCAAACTCCTGCTGAATCTGCGCAATAAAATCGCCCTCTCGCTTGCGTTTTGTTTCGCCGCCGCTTTCCTTTCTGCCTTCCTGGATGCGCTGACGGTCATTGCCGTGGTCATCAGCGTTTCCGTAGGTTTCTATTCGATTTATCACAACGTCGCGTCCGCTACGGGCGGAAATGCCGAAACCAGCGGCGTTCTGGAACAGTTCCGCGCCTTTTTACGCAGCCTGATGATGCATGCCGGCGTCGGCACCGCGCTGGGCGGCGTCATGACGATGGTCGGCGAGCCACAGAACCTGATCATCGCGAAAGCCGCCGGATGGCAGTTCACTGATTTTCTGATCCGCATGTCACCGGTCAGCGTGCCGGTGTTCATTTGCGGTTTTATCGTCTGCTCGCTGGTCGAGCGTTTCCGCCTGTTTGGTTATGGCGCACGGTTGCCACAACCGGTCTTCGAGGTTCTCAAAAAGTACGATCAGAAAAACACCGAAAACAGCACACGTCAGGAACGTATCAAACTGGCCGTGCAGGCGCTGATTGGCGTCTGGCTGATTATCGCGCTCGCGTTTCATCTGGCCGAAGTCGGGCTGATCGGGCTGTCCGTAATTATCTTCGCAACGGCATTTTGCGGCGTGACGGACGAACATGCTATCGGCAAAGCATTTCAGGATTCCCTGCCGTTTACCGCGCTACTGGTGGTATTTTTTGCGGTTGTCGCAGTGATTGTCGATCAGCACTTATTCAGCCCGATTGTGAATTTCGTTCTGCAATCTGCGCCAGCCAATCAGCTTTCGCTGTTCTATCTGTTCAACGGGTTGCTTTCTTCTGTTTCCGATAATGTCTTTGTCGGCACGGTCTATATCAATGAAGCGAAATCCGCGCTGGAAAACGGTGCCATTAATCTGCAACAGTTTGAGATGCTGGCGGTCGCCATTAATACCGGTACAAACCTGCCTTCCGTCGCGACACCAAATGGTCAGGCGGCATTTCTGTTCCTGCTGACGTCCGCCCTTGCGCCGCTGATCCGCCTTTCGTATGGCCGGATGGTATGGATGGCACTGCCATACACAATAGTGATGACGCTCGCAGGTCTGCTTTGTGTGCAATTCCTTCTGCCGGAAATGACGCAGTGGTACACCGACATGGGATGGCTGACATTTTCCCCATTACATTGACCGGCACGAGGATCAGGTCGGTAATTCTGTGACTAAGCTCTGACTCAGAAAATAGCCGAATTTAAAGTCGAATTGTCCGATTTATATTAATTATTTATCGAATATTGATGGAGACAGGCTGGCAGCGGGGTCCAATTGGTTTACACTGCGTGTCAGTAGCTAACTGCAGGGAAAAAATTTCTATGTTGCAATATCTTAACCGTTGCTCGCAAGGCCGCGGTGCATGGCTTCTGATGGCTCTGACCGCTCTGGCGCTTGAGCTGGTTGCGTTGTATTTCCAACACGTGATGTTGCTGAAACCGTGCGTCATGTGTATCTACGAACGTTGTGCGCTGATGGGCATACTGGCTGCAGGTCTGGTGGGCGCAATAGCCCCGGCGACCTGGTTGCGTTACGCCGGTATCCTTATCTGGCTTTACAGCGCGTATGAAGGGATCCGCCTGTCATGGGAACATACCATGATTCAGTTGCACCCTTCTCCGTTCGCCACCTGCGATTTTGCAGCCCGCTTCCCGACCTGGTTGCCACTGGACAAATGGTTCCCGTGGATGTTCATCGCCAGCGGTGATTGTGCTGAAAAACAGTGGGAATTTCTGTCTCTGGGTATGCCTCAGTGGCTGGTTGTTATCTTCAGCGTCTTTATGATCATCGGGATCCTGGTGTTACTGGCCCAGTTCGTAAAACCAAAACGTCGTGATTTGTTCGGTCGTTAATTCCAGACATGTCGACGATAAAAGCGCCTCAGGGCGCTTTTTTTTATGGCGTTTTTCAGCGGAAATTAAAACCGCTGCCGCACGAAAAAAGAGCGATAGTTGTAAAAACGTCAATGAGTTCTATGCTACGAGAGCTTATGCGCTCAACAGAGGAAGAGATATGGTGGTTAAAGGGTTTTCAAAGGGTTTCTTCATTATGATCCTTTTTATTGTGACATTGGCCTTCCTGGATGTATTAAGGCCTTATTATTCTTCCGTTCTATGGGCGATCATTCTGGCGGTAATTTTTAATCCGATGAAAAACCGGCTGAAGCAATTTATCGGTGACCGCAACGGCCTGATCTCACTGCTGACCGTGCTGATTATTTGTCTGATTGTTTTCACACCGCTGGCGATTATTACTTCTTCACTGGCCATAGAATTCAATACGGTTTACACCAAACTTCAGGGTAATGAATCGCAGCTGCCTACGCTGGTGTCTGACACCATTCACCATTTACCAAGATGGGCGCGCCATTTCCTTGCCGATCACAATTTAGACAGCACGGCTGAGATTCAGAAAAAACTTTCAGACGTCGCATTACAGGGAAGTCAGTATCTGGCAGGCAGCGTTTTCGTGATTGGTAAGAGCACGTTCGGCTTTGTTGTCGGTTTTGGCATCATGCTGTATATCCTGTTTTTCCTGATTAAAGACGGCGCGTATCTGGTTAATCTGACGCTGGAAGCCCTGCCGCTTTCCCGCCATGTGAAACATCATCTGTTCATGAAGTTTGCCGCCGTTTCACGCGCAACGGTGAAAGGCACGGTGGTGGTTGCGATCGTTCAGGGTGCGCTCGGCGGGCTGGCATTCTACATTGCAGGTATCGATGGCAGCCTGCTGTGGGGCGCGCTGATGGCGTTTCTGTCGATTATTCCTGCGGTCGGTTCGGCGATCATTTGGGTACCGGCGACGATCTACTTCTTCGCCTCAGGAATGTTGTGGCAGGCGATTTTCCTCATCGTCTTCTTCGTGGTGGTTATCGGCCTGGTCGATAATATTCTGCGTCCGCTGCTGGTCGGCAAAGACACCAAAATGCCGGATTATCTCATTCTGATCACCACGCTGGGCGGGATGGAAGTTTATGGTATCAACGGCTTTGTTATCGGTCCGTTGATTGCTGCCCTGTTCATCGCCTGCTGGAATATTCTTTCCGGACGTGAGCATCAGAATAATACCGATATGATTGACGAAGACTTTATAGAAGAAGGGAAAAACCATCCGGACGCGGATAAAACCGCATCGTAAACGACTACCGGTTTACCCCTATCAGTGAGCGGCCTGTGTGGTCGCTCATTTTTTTCAAATTTCATTATGAAGATTTTCGAACCTGGCGTAGAAATGTGGAGGCGATTCAACATTTGTCTCTGAAGGGGTAGCAATGAAAAATATTATCTTAAGCATGGTCGCAAAGATTTCCCGGATGGAGGTGGATGCAAAGCAGCTGACCGCGCAGGTTGAGGCTCAGTCGCTTTTGCTGAGTGCTGTTTTCCTTACCGTGGGCAAAAATGGCGGTCCGCAGGAAGCCATCGAAAGCGTGAACAAAGCGATCAATTCCGTGCTGGATTCCGCAGATGATGTGCTTAAATCGGATGCCACACTTTTGTTTGAACAATTCCAGGCGCTGATTGAAATTACGCGACTGATCGATAAAGCCGATCCGGAACTGGATGCGGAAGCGCTGAATGCATTAAATGGCGTCAGACCCGATTCAGAAATATAAAAATGAATGTATGATAGGAATTACGCCCTGGCGGTCGCCGGGGCTTTTTTATGTCTAAAATCAGAGGTGATAGCAAATATGGGGTTAGAACGTTTAAACAAACTCCCCGTTTGGGCCATTTGGGTAATCTGCGTGACAGCCTGTGTCGCGTTCTGGGTTATTGCAGGAATGGTAGTCTACGGAATTTTCAAGTAAATCATTGCATCCCGGTTACGCGGGAGAGGCAGGGAATCAGAAGGATTTTGAACTCCACGTAGCGGGCCATACCCCGTCTCTGCCCCACACTCTCATGCCTGAAATCCTTTCTTATTTCCTATCAGCGGGTTATCTCGCCCAGCTTGGCTTATTCATAATGTGATCCTGCCAGTCTTCCACATCGTCTTCGCGAACCGCGATATAACGAACGGAGATTTGTGCGGTGTGCATCGCTGATTTAGAGGCTTTATTCAGCAGCGGATGCCACGGCAGCAGCGGGCGCCCTTCGCCAATCAGACGATAAGCACACGTCGGCGGCAGCCAGTCAAAGGTGGTCAGATTTTCGCGGGTCAGCTTGATGCAGTCTTCTTCAAGCGTAAAACGACGCTCGTAGTTACGGCACTGACAGGATTTGATATTGAGCTGGTTACAGGCAACGTTGGTGAAGTAAATTTCTTCGGTATCTTCATCAATCAGCTTATGTAAGCAGCATTGTCCGCAACCGTCGCACAATGCTTCCCATTCTTCGTCAGTCATTTCAGACAGCGTTTTTTGCTGCCAAAAAGCGGGTTCAGTCATAATGTGCATCCGGTATAAATAAAATGAGGGTGCTTATATAGACGCTTTAGCCTGCAGATGCAAGTAAAGCCGCCGGAAAGCTGCTCCGGCGGAGAGAGGGTTTGTTTCAGATCACGCGTGTTGAAACAGACTTACCGTTAAGTGTAGCCACAATTTCGTCACCCGCTTTCAGCAGCCCGACGCCTTGCGGCGTGCCGGTCAGAATGATATCGCCCGCGCGCAGCGTGAAATAACGGCTCATGTAAGCAATCAGCGGCAACAGCGGCGTCAGCATGTTACGGGTATTGCCTTCCTGCCGTGTTTCACCGTTAACGAACAGCTGCAAATCAGCCTGCTGCGCATCACCAAATTCACTCACCGGAATAAATCCGCTGATAGGGCAGGAACCGTCGAAGCCTTTGGCTTTTTCCCACGGCTGCCCCGCCGCTTTGAATTTCGTCTGCAAATCACGCAGCGTTAAATCCAGCGCCAGCGCATAACCGGCGATAGCATTGGCAACGCGATCTTCCGTGGCTTGTTTGAGCGGCGTGCCTATTAGCACGGCCAGCTCAACTTCGTGATGTACCGCACCCAGATCTTTCGGAATCGCGAGCGGCTGACGGATATCACACAGCGCTGTTTCCGGTTTGATAAACACCACCGGTTCGGCGGAAATCTGACTGCTCATTTCTTTGATGTGATCGGCATAGTTATTGCCCACACACACGACTTTGTTCACCGGGAAATCCAGTAACGCGCCATGCCAGTCTCTGTGTTGATACATACAGCCACTCCTTTTGGAAAAATCAGCCGCTGAACGGATTACGCGGGGCTGGCGCTAACGGTACGGAAGGCGCAGAGGTGGCCGCCGGAGCGGTTTCACCAGAAATAACCGGCGCCTGCGAACCCATAATGCCATCCGCCATCATTCCGATACTCAGTGCGAAATAGGTTGAACGGTTCCAGTGCATAATCGTACGGAAGTTATCGTAAACCAGGAATGCGCGCCCTTGCGTATCATCTGGTGTGATAATCCATGCGCGGGTTGCCGCAGATGCCAGCGGGCTACCGTCTACCTGCGTGATGCCCATTTGCTGCCAATAAGTAGCAGGATGCATCTGGTTGTTTTTCAGGCCCGCCAGACTGCCGTCAAAGCCTGCTGGCAATTTCACTTCCTGCCCCCAGCCCTGATCGCGTTTCCAGCCTTCTTTCGACAGATAATTCGCGGTAGATGCAAAGACATCATCGGTATTTTTCCAGATGTCGATTTTGCCGTCGCCATTGCCATCCGCACCGTAATTCAGATAGGACGTCGGCATAAACTGCGACTGCCCCATTGCGCCAGCCCAGGATCCTTTCATCATATCGCTGGTGGCATGACCGGAATCGACAATTTTCAACGCAGCCATAAATTCTTTGGTGAAGAACGCTTCACGACGGCCCTCGAAGGCCAGCGTTGCCAGCGCGGAGAACACATCTTCCTTGCCCTGGATTTTGCCGAAGCTACTTTCCATCGCCCACAGCGCCACGATGTATTGCGGCTGAACGCCGTAACGGTCGCTGACCTGCTGGAGCGCGGGCAAATTATTCTGATATTGGGTCTGGCCCTGTTTGATTTTCCACTCTGGCAAGACACGGGTCAGATAATCATCAAGCGTGATTTTCTTTTCCAGCTGGTTGCGATCGGAGTTAATCACGCGGTCAACAAAATGGATGTTCGCGAAAGTGGCATCGATTGTTTGCTGGCTGATGCCCTGCGCCAGAGCCTGCGCTTTCAGTTTTTCAACATAAGCGGGAAACTCTGCGGGGTCTCTTCCCTGTTCGGCCAGCGATGTTTTACCGGGCGTAGGAGCCGGCGCGGCGGCTGAAGGTTGTGTCGTTGCCGCAGTCTGCGGCGTGTTTTGTCCTGAGGTTGCCTTCTGCGCTGCACAACCGCTGAGGATAATCAGCGGTGTTAACACGGCCAGTGCCGACAATTTCATCAAATTCTTCCTTATCACATCTGCAATTGAATCATCGCTGTAAGCTTTGAGTACTCCAGCGATGATTGCAAGTCATGACGTCCGAAAGTGCGTGAAATGCCGAAACAAATGTCAGGAATACGTTATTTACTGGCGTCAGTCAGATGAATATTCAATAAACTTTCGACCGGCGGTGGAACCTGCAGATAATAACCCTGCTCTTCGAGAGCCTGACGCACTTTTGAAATATCCGCAGACGCTAATTTTTCACGTCCGGTCAGATTGAGCATCATTGAGAACTGCAGCACGCCAAAACCTTTGAGTAATTCTTCAGGTACACGAGAGAAATCGTCTTTTTTTTCGACATACAGATAAGTCTGGTCGCGTTTAGTACTTCTATAGATCACACAAAGCATTTTTTTAACTCTATTTTATTGAAACGGTGGCTTGCCTAGATATAACTGTAACTATAACATGCTTAACGTACATCGGAATATCGCCCCCCGAGTGGTATTCCGGGGATTTAGAGTTGCTGAGACTGAGTCAGGATAGATGTCACAATCGCCAATAGAACTAAAAGGCAGCAGTTTTACCTTATCGGTTGTTCATTTACATAGTTCACAACCGGAGGTTATTTATCAGGCATTACAGGAAAAAGTGGAGCAAGCTCCGGCCTTTTTAAAAAATGCCCCTGTTGTTATCAACGTTGCCTCGCTGAGCGGCGAAGCAAACTGGAAAGACATTCAACAGGCTGTCGCTTCTGCAGGTTTTCGCGTTGTGGGCATCAGTGGTTGTAAAGACGAAGGGCAGAAACGCGCACTTTCCCGCACCGGTTTGCCGTTGCTGAGTGAAGGCCGTGCACAGCGCATCGCCGCAGAACCACCGGTTCCTGTCGTGCCCGACAATGCTCCGGCGAAAACCCGCATTGTCAGTTCTCCGGTCAGATCCGGCCAACAAATTTACGCCCGTAACAGCGACCTCATCGTGACCAGTAGTGTCAGCGCAGGTGCGGAACTGATTGCCGATGGCAATATCCACATCTACGGTATGATGCGAGGAAGAGCGCTGGCTGGTGCAGCAGGTGATGCAAATTGTCAGATTTTTTGCACCCATTTAGGCGCTGAACTAGTCTCTATCGCAGGGCAATACTGGCTGAGTGATCAAATCCCGACCGATTATCTCGGTCAGGCCGCGCGCCTCAGCCTGATAAATAATGTGTTAACCATACAACCTTTAAACTAAGCCCTTTCGACAAGGAATCCATTCATGGCACGCATCATAGTTGTTACATCGGGTAAAGGGGGCGTTGGCAAGACCACTTCAAGCGCGGCCATTGCTACCGGTTTAGCTCAAAAAGGTAAAAAGACCGTTGTTATCGATTTCGATATCGGTCTGCGTAATCTCGATCTGATTATGGGCTGTGAGCGCCGCGTGGTTTATGATTTCGTCAACGTGATCCAGGGTGATGCCACGCTGAATCAGGCGCTTATCAAAGATAAACGCACTGAAAACCTGTTCATTCTTCCGGCTTCGCAGACCCGTGATAAAGATGCACTGACCCGCGAAGGCGTAGAAAAGATCCTTAACGATCTTGCCGAAATGGAATTTGACTTCGTGGTTTGCGATTCCCCTGCGGGCATTGAAACCGGCGCATTAATGGCGTTGTATTTCGCCGACGAAGCGGTCATTACGACCAACCCGGAAGTCTCTTCCGTGCGTGACTCCGACCGCATTTTGGGCATTTTGTCCTCAAAATCCCGTCGTGCGGAACAAGGCTTAGAGCCTATTAAAGAACACCTGCTTCTCACCCGTTACAACCCGGGCCGTGTCAGCCGTGGCGACATGCTGAGCATGGAAGATGTGCTGGAAATCCTGCGTATTCCTCTGATCGGCGTTATTCCTGAAGATCAGTCCGTACTGCGTGCGTCCAACCAGGGCGAACCGGTCATTCTGGATCAGGAATCTGATGCAGGGAAAGCGTACGACGATACCGTTAGCCGTCTGCTTGGTGAAGAACGTGCGTTCCGTTTTATTGAGGAAGAGAAGAAGAGTTTCCTGAAACGCCTTTTTGGGGGATAAACCATGGCATTGTTAGATTTCTTTCTGTCCCGCAAAAAATCGACAGCCAATATAGCCAAGGAACGGCTACAGATCATCGTAGCCGAACGGCGTCGAGGGGATAGTGAACCGTCGTATTTACCTGAATTAAAACGTGATATTTTGGCGGTCATCTGTAAGTACATTAAGATTGACCCCGAAATGTTGCAGGTTCAGTTCGAGCAAAAAGGTGACGATATTTCCGTACTGGAACTCAACGTCACCTTGCCAGAGTCAGAATCGGAAGACGCGCCTAAATGACAGCAGTCTGCCTGCAGGTGTTTCTTTCAGCATAGCGCCCCCTGTTTACTCAGGGGGCTACTCAATTTTTTTCCCTGATTTCCGCCCACCTGCTTATTTCCCCTGGCAACACCACTGTATGTATCCCCACTAAAGAGATTGTTCCGCGCTCTGCTCTATTTATTATCTGAAATTATGATTAAGACTCATCCCATTTAGCCTGGCGGTTAATATCCTTAATGTGATTTCATCCGCGAACATTACCCGGGCGCTATTATTTTAATATGCGGTTAACCAAAACAAAAAGGCGGAGAAAATCTCCGCCTTTTAATTTAAGTTTTCGTATTCAGTTATTTTGAACGCGGTAAGCCCATCAATATTGACTGAGAATTTCGTTCAGCCTTTCAGCAAGAAGTTTTCCTCTCCAGCCGCTGATTAATTCCGGCTGTGATTCCTTCTCTTTTAACTTCCAGTGACGACTTAATAACTGATTGATCTGGCGACGTGAGGCCAGTAACTCGACGCTTAACCCGCTTTCTTCACTCACGGTCTGGATCAGCGCTTTGATGTCTTTGAAGACTTTGCGATAACCCGGCTGATCAATCAGATTCGAAATAGGAGCCGGTAAATCGTCTTCCGGCAATGCCTCAGACTCTTCCACCAGCGCCAGCAACGTGCGGCCATGGTAACGGATTTCGGGGCCGCTCAGGCCAAGCGCTTCAAGCTCACCCAGCGATTTAGGCTGATAACGGGCTACCTGCCAGAGGTTTTCTTCACGCACCACAAAGTTGACGGCCAGGTCACGCTGACGTGCCTGATTGAGCCGCCAGGCGGCCAGCAACTTCAGACAACCCAGTTGACGCGGACGCAGCTGGAACGCATTGCCGATTTCCAGATAAGCCAGTTCAGGTTGAAGAACCTCTTTACGACGGCGGCACAACGCCAGACATTCATCACGCGCGGCATCCATCCAGCCAGCTTCTTCAGTTTCACGCATCAGCTTGTCGGCCAGCGGCAGAAGATACCAGACATCGGCAGCAGCGTAGACACACTGTTTTTCGCTCAGAGGCCGGGCAATCCAGTCGGTGCGCGATTCGCTTTTATCCAGCTCCACGCCGGTCGTTTCTGCCACCAGACGGGCAAACCCGCAAGACAGCGGACGTCCGCTGAAGGCGGCAAGAATTTGCGTATCAATTAGCGGAGAAGGCATCACGCCAAAAGCGTTCAGGAAAACTTCCAGGTCTTCGCTGCCGGCATGGAGAAATTTCACGACATCAGGATTGACCAGCAAATCGATAAAAGGCTGCCAGGCGGTAATCGGCAACGGGTCAATCAGCGTCAGCCGTTCACCGTCGAAAAGCTGGATGAGCCCGAGTTGCGGGTAATAAGTGCGGGTACGGACGAATTCGGTATCCAGCGCAATTTTGCTGTGCGCTTTGGCCTGAAGACAAACCTGCTCCAGCGCGTCATTGGTCGTGATCAACTGATAATTCAAATCTTAATTCTCTTAATATTAATGCGTTATAACGTGACAACGCCGGACAAATCCGGCGTTGAGAGTGACCATCACAGCGCAGCGGGCAAACGTTACGCCGCATCCTGCTTAGGATCGTCCTTCGGTTTTGCCTGCTCATCGCGAAGTTCGCGTCTGAGGATCTTACCGACATTTGACTTCGGTAACTCATCGCGAAATTCAACAATCTTCGGTACTTTGTAACCGGTTAATAACCGGCGGCAATGTGCCAGAAGTTCTTCGCTGGTCAGTGACGGGTCTTTCTTCACCACGCAAATTTTGACGATTTCACCTGACGACTCGTTTGGCACACCAATGGCGGCAACTTCGAGCACCTTGTCATGTTGTGAAACCACCTCTTCAATTTCGTTAGGGTAAACGTTGAAACCGGAAACCAGAATCATGTCTTTTTTGCGATCCACAATCCGCAAAAAGCCCTGCTCGTCCACTGTAACGATATCGCCCGTCGATAACCAGCCATCTTTTAGCACCTCATCGGTCGCTGAAGGCCGTTGCCAGTAACCCAGCATCACCTGCGGCCCGCGTACCCACAGCTCTCCGGGGTTACCCAGCGCAACATCCTGGCCGTTATCATCCACCAGACGCACTTCCGTAGAGGGCACCGGTAAACCGATGCTACCGCTGTAATGTTTCAGGTCGTACGGGTTGCCCGCGACCAGCGGCGAACACTCCGTCAGGCCATAACCTTCCAGCAAATGCTTGCCGGTCAGTTTTTCCCATTTATCGGCCACCGATTTTTGAACTGACATTCCGCCACCAACCGATAGGCGCAGCGTCGAGAAGTCCAGCTCACGGAAATCTTCGTTATTGAGTAACGCGTTGAACAACGTATTCACCCCGCTGATAGCGGTGAACGGATATTTGGACAGCTCTTTCACCATGCCCGGCACGTCGCGCGGGTTGGTGATCAGCAGGCTTTTTCCCCCGAGATCGAGGAACAGCAGACAGTTCACTGTCAGCGCAAAGATGTGATACAGCGGCAGCGCCGTTACCACCAGTTCATGGCCAGGTTGCAGCAACGGTGCGTACGCTGCTTTTGCCTGTTCCAGATTGGCCTGCATGTTCCGGTGTGTCAGCATCGCGCCTTTCGCAACGCCGGTAGTTCCGCCGGTGTATTGCAAAAACGCCAGATCGTCATTGATGATATCGGGTTTGATATATTGCAAACGGCGCCCGTATTGCAAGGCACTGCGGAAGGAAATCGCATTCGGCAGGTGATATTTAGGCACCAGCCTTTTGACATATTTGACGACAAAATTAACCAGCGTGCCTTTTGCCGCAGAAAGCTGATCGCCCATACGGGTCAGGATCACATGCTTAACCTGCGTTTTGTAGACCACTTTTTCCAGCGTGTGGGCAAAGTTGGACACAATCACAATAGCGCTGGCACCGCTGTCATTGAGCTGATGTTCCAGCTCGCGCGGCGTATACAGCGGATTGACGTTCACCACGACCATGCCCGCACGCAATACGCCAAACAGCGCAATCGGATATTGCAGCAGATTAGGCATCATCAGGGCCACGCGGTCGCCTTTTTTTAGCCCTAACTGGTTTTGCAGATAGGCCGCAAAAGCACGACTACGTTCCTCAAGTTTACGGAACGTCATGACCTCGCCCATGTTGATAAACGCCGGACTGTCTGCATAACGCAGCGTGGCATTTTCAAACATCTCGACCAGCGAACTGTAGCGGTCAGGATCGATGTTCTCGGGAACATCTGCCGGATAACGTTTTAGCCAAACCTTTTCCAAGGTATCACTCCTGAAATCATGTACTGTTGCCATCTCAATTCGACGAGTTTTATCACGTCTTTAACAATATTTTAACTCAGCTTACCAGTTGTGTTTCAAACAATGTCGAGGTTGAGAGGCGGGTCACTTTTTCTGCGCCCTTCGTTAGCCAAACCGTCCGTGGCTTAAAAAGAAAAAGGCGGCAATTAAGCCGCCTTAACAACGATCTTGTCTGTCTTTACTTTTTCGGCGGCGGCGGTGGCACCGGATGTCCCGGTGCCGGCCTCATCGCAGCCGGAGGTGGAGCCCGGTGCGGAGGCGGCGCGCCGTAATTGTGCCGGTTATTCGGTGACGACACTCTGGACCCGTGCGGGCCCCATGTCATACCAGCCGGGCCCCCAACCGGGCCCAAACCCTCGCCCCCAGCTGTCGTACGGTCCCCCGTAACCCCAGCCCCACGGCCCCATCGGCTGAGGCGGCATTACCACCTGTTGTTCGATACGCCAGCGTTTATAACTGTTTACACTGATAGTCACGAAATCATAGGACGACTGCCCTACTGTGCCTTTTTCAACGCCGGTAATCGGACCAACCACGGTCACGAGCTGATTGCGGTAATCCACCGGATCGACGAAACCGTTGATGTAAGCCATGATGCGGCCACGCGACGCCGCGCCCAGAATAGGTCGTGCCCCGTCATCAAGCGGCATTGTAGCGATTTCGAGTCGCGTTTTATTTTGCAAATTGGTGACTGCCACTACCTTGCCACCAAAACGTGATTCCTGACCGATATACAGACTCGGCGCGCCCTGCACCGCCTGTAAATTCATTTGCGGCGTTGCCGTGGTCCCGCGGATTTCATCCGGAACGGTGACACATCCTGACAACACCAGAACGCTTAGCGCAACAGCGCTCAACGCCCATTTTTTACCTGTCTGAACCGAAAACTGCTGGACTGCTGACCACTTACGCATTGCGATGACTCCTGTGCATACTCTTTTTTTTGACCACTTTTAAGTACACAAGTTGCGGTAACTTACCGGCCCGGCAGCTTTTTCCACGTAACTTCGTTGCGCAGATAAGTGGGTTCAGCATCTTCAGGATTTACGCGAACGCCGTTTTCCCAGAGCTGGAGCGCCAGCGGCAGCATATCTTCCGCGTGCGGTAGTAACATTTTGCCATCAAATAATTCTGCAACCGGAGATTCACCCAGCAAATGTGGATAAGCTTCCCAGCCGGTGCCGACGGTCGCAAAACGGCCGGTCAGTGAGCCGGCCTGTTCGATGAGTTGTTCAGGTTTGATCACTTTCTCGGTGTTTTCACCACTCCAGTCACCCTGAGCGTTCCGGGAGAATTCGCCCCAGTACACTTCGCCCATGCGCGCATCGATGGCGGCCAGCACGTTTTCAGCGCCAGTCTGGCGGTAAGCGCCCTGCGCCATGGTCTGTAAAGTGGAAACCGGCAGCAAAGGCAATTCAGCGCCCAGCGACAATCCCTGCGCCATGCCGATACCGATACGTACGCCGGTAAAACTGCCCGGCCCGCGGCCAAAGGCCAGAGCATCGAGCTGATTCAGCGTCAGGCCCGCTTCGGCGAGGATCTGCTGCACCAGCGGCAAAATACGCTGCGTATGTTCGCGGGCGCAGAGTTCAAAATGAGCGAGCGTCTCGCCCTCATTGTATAGCGCAACCGAACAGGCTTCTGTCGCCGTATCAATTGCTAAAATTCGCGTGGACATGCCAAACCTCAGGCGGGGAAATGAATAAGTTAGGGCCTTTTTTCGGGGCGCTATCCTAACATAACGTGAAGGCTATTTCTGCTCTTCCACGTTCTGTAAAAAGCGTATCGCTTGTGTAAGATCACGTGTGCGCGGCGTCGGCGGCAAACTGTTGAGGAAAACTTCACCATACGGGCGCATTACCAGCCGGTTGTCGCAAATCACCATCACACCCCGGTCAGAAGTATCACGAATTAAACGTCCGACCCCCTGTTTCAGCGTGATGACCGCATCCGGTAATTGTACGTCATTGAACGGATCACCGCCGCGCAGGCGACAGTCTTCAATACGGGCTTTGAGCAGCGGATCGTCGGGCGAGGTGAACGGCAGTTTATCAATGATGACGCAGGACAGCGCATCGCCGCGCACATCCACGCCTTCCCAGAAACTGCTGGTCGCGACCAGTAAGGCGTTACCAGCTTCGACAAATTGCGCTAATAGCTGGCCTTTACTGGTTTCGCCCTGCAATAAAACGGGCAGCGTCAGGCTGGCCCTGAATTCCTCGGCCAGTTCACGCATCATTTTGTGTGACGTACACAGGAAGAAACAGCGGCCTTTATTGGCTTCGATCAGCGGACGCAGCATACGCGCCAGCTGTTTCGAACTGCCGTTCACGTTCGATTCAGGCAGAAAACGGGGTACACACAATAATGCCTGTTTGGCGTAATCAAACGGGCTGGGCAGCAGCAACGTTTCGGCTTCGTCCAGTCCGAGACGTTCGGTAAAATGGTGGAGCTGATCGTTCACCGAAAGCGTTGCGGACGTAAAAATCCACGCTCCCGGCTTTTCTTTCATCATTTCGCTGAATTTATCGGTGACCGACAGCGGCGTCAGTGCCAGAACAAAATGACGGGAATTACATTCGTACCAGTAGCTGTAACCGGGAATCGAAACATCTTTCAGGCGCTTGAGACGGTTGCGGTACAGCGTGGCGCGCTCAAAGGCGGCGTCCAGCAAGGCCGAGCGTCCGAGAGACAGTTTGACCACGTCGTAGCAAAGCTCCAGCGCGTCATCGAGTAACAGCAGAGCGCGCTGGATAGCGGGCTGATTGAGCACGTCGCGCAGATTACCGCGAAAACCCGGCTCACCGAGTGCCAGACGAAAATCCAGTGTGCTCTGGCTCAGGCGGTCAGCGCTTTTCTGTAATTGCACCGAATCACGCACTTCCGTGCGGTAAGCGATGGTGATGTCTTTCGCCATATCCAGCAACTGACGGCTGGTTACCTGCTGGCCAAAATACTGGCTGGCGATATCGGGGATCTGATGGGCTTCGTCGAAAATCATCACATCGGCCTGCGGGATAAGTTCACCGAAGCCGCTCTCTTTGACCACCATATCAGCCATAAAAAGGTGATGGTTAACAACGACGACGTCCGCGTCCATCGCCTTACGGCGGGCTTTGACGACGAAACATTCTTTATACAGCGGGCAGTCGCTGCCCAGGCAGTTATCGTTGGTGCTGGTTACCAGCGGCCAGACAAAGCTGTCTTCCGGCACTACGGTACAGGTGCTGATATCGCCCTCTTCCGTGCTGCTCGACCAGTGACGCAGATGCGCAAGTTCGCTGAGTGCCTGACTGGCGAGATCGCCGCCGGAAAGTGATTGCTGCTCCAGGCGTTCCAGACACAGATAGTTAGAACGCCCTTTGAGCAACGCCAGACGGCCTTTGAAATTCAGCGCGCTGGCCACTTTGGGCAAATCGCGGGAATACAGCTGATCCTGTAAGTTTTTCGAACCGGTTGAGATAATGACTTTTTTGCCGGAACGCAGTGCCGGAGCCAGATACGCATACGTTTTACCGGTACCAGTACCGGCTTCCACCACCAGGCCTTGCTTACCGCTGATGGCTTTACTGACGGCCTGCGCCATCAGACGCTGAGGTTCGCGGGGTTTAAAACCTTCAATTTTCTGCGCCAGTGCGCCGTCTGTTGCGAAATCGTCTGTCACTCTGTCTCTCTACCTGTACGGATCAGCAGTGATTATGCCAACCGAACGCCCTCACCGCCACCGCCATCTGCCAATCCAACGCAGCAAACCTTTGTGTTACCCTTACCACCATCAATAAAAAGTGACTAACAGGAGCACAAAAGTATGACTATCGAACGGATCCGACCTGAGCCGCGCATGTCTGATGTGGTCATCCACAACGACACCATTTATTACACTGCAGTGCCGGAAAATCTGGATGCCAATGCAAAAGATCAGACCGCTGAAACGCTGGCCATCATCGATGCCGTACTGACAGAAGCCGGTTCAGACAAGAGCAAAATTCTCGATGCCACGCTGTTTCTGGTTCACAAGGAAGATTTCCCGGCAATGAACGAAGCCTGGGATGCGTGGGTGTCTCCGGGTAACGCGCCGGTTCGCTGCACCGTGCAGGCAAATCTGATGAACCCGAAATACAAAATTGAGATCAAGATTATCGCTGCACGTTAATCGCTGAATTTCAGACATAAAAAAACCTCCCGCGGGAGGTTTAATGTTTTTACGCATCAATTCAGACGGCGGCGCCAGCACCCGCAACGGCTTCTTTTGCCAGTTCAGTAATACGCGCGTAATCGCCGCTTTCCAGCGCATCGGCTGGCACCAGCCAGGATCCACCGATACATAGCACGCTTTTCAGCGCGAGATAATCCCGGTAGTTCGCCGGTGAAATCCCACCGGTCGGGCAGAAACGCACTTGCGGGAACGGACCGGCAATCGCCTGTAACGCTTTCACGCCGCCGTTGGCTTCCGCCGGGAAGAATTTGAATTCACGCAGACCGGCATCCAGACCCATCATCAGTTCCGATACGGTGCAAATGCCCGGAATCAGCGGGATAGAACCGGCGTTGGCTGCTTTCAGCAAAGCGTCTGTCAGGCCTGGGCTAATCGCAAACTGTGCACCCGCTTCGGTGACTTCGGCCAGTTGTTCAGGATTGAGAACGGTACCCGCACCAATAATGGCGTCCGGCACTTCTTTGGCAATCGCACGGATTGCGTCCATCGCACAGGCAGTACGCAGCGTCACTTCCAGCACTCGCACACCACCGGCAACCAGCGCTTTCGCCAACGGAACGGCGTGTTCCAGTTTGTTGATAACAATCACAGGAACAACCGGCCCTGAGGTCAGAATTTGTTCCGCGCTTGTTTTCCAGTTTTTCATCTTGTTCTCCGTTCATGCCCGCAGGCATCGTTGTGATTGATGGCGCGCCCCTGCCACAGGGTCTGGCAACTTTTCAGAAAGAAAAAACGTTGCCAGAAACCGACCACACCCGATTGGACGAGATACTACTATTCCTAACTGCTAAAAGAATTGATGTGTCATAAAAAAACGCTGCACAGGCAGCGTTTTTAAAGGATGACCGGTTACTCGAACTCGTTCCAGGAACGGCCGTCACGGGTAATCATGGCCACAGAAGCCACCGGTCCCCATGTACCGGACTGATACGGTTTTGGTGCTTCACTTTCCGCTGCCCACGCATTCATGATGGAGTCGACCCATTTCCAGGCTTCTTCCACTTCGTCACGACGCACGAACAGCGCCTGGATCCCACGCATAGTTTCCAGCAGCAGACGCTCGTAAGCATCAGCGATGTGTTGCTCGTTGAAGGTTTCGGTGAAGCTCAGGTCCAGTTTGGTTGTCTGCAAACGATGTTTGTGTTCCAGACCCGGAACCTTGTTCAGCACTTCGATTTCAATACCCTCGTCCGGTTGCAGACGGATGGTCAGTTTGTTCTGCGGCAACTGCTGGTAAGAATCACGGAACAGGTTCAGCGCCGGGCTCTTGAAGTACACCACAACTTCTGAACATTTGGTCGGCAGACGCTTACCGGTACGCAGGTAGAACGGCACGCCAGCCCACTGCCAGTTGTCGATATCCACACGGATAGACACAAAGGTTTCGGTGCTGCTGGTTTTTTTCGCGCCTTCTTCCTCCAGATAGCCCGGCACTTTTTTGCCTTGTACAAAACCGGCTGTGTACTGGCCACGCACTGTATTTTCGCGCACGTTTGACTGGTCGATGCGGCGCAGGGAACGCAGCACTTTGACTTTTTCATCACGAATACGGTCGGTGCTCAGATCCGCCGGTGGCGACATGGCAATCATAGTCAGAATTTGCAGCAAGTGGTTCTGGATCATGTCGCGCATCTGGCCTGCGTCATCGAAATAACCCCAGCGGCCTTCGATACCCACTTCTTCCGCAACGGTGATCTGCACATGATCGATAGTGCGGTTATCCCAGTTGCTGGCGAACAGGTTGTTGGCAAAACGTAGCGCCAGCAGGTTCAGTACCGTTTCTTTACCCAGGTAATGGTCGATACGGTAAACCTGAGATTCGGCGAAGTATTCCGCAACCTGATCATTGATGACCTGAGAAGACTCAAGAGAGTGACCCAGTGGTTTTTCCATCACAACGCGCGCAGGTTCTTTGTTCAGCCCGGCTTCACCCAGACCACGGCAAATCGCACCGAAGTGGCTTGGCGCAATCGCAAAGTAGTTGATGGTGGCGCGGTTTTGCTGGTCAAGCATTTTGCCCAGCACTTTGAAATGCTTCAGATCATTGACATCAAGGTTACAGAAATCAAGACGGGCACTGAGTTTATCCCACAGTTCCGGATCAATTTTTTCTTTCATGAAGGTGGTCAGTGCTTCTTTAACCACTTCGGTATAGGCCGCTTTGTCCCATTCCGCACGACCAACACCGATGATGCGGGTGTCAGGGTGAATGTGACCTGCTTTCTCTAACTGATACAGGGAAGGCAACAGCTTACGACGCGCAAGATCGCCTTTTGCACCGAAAATTACCAGATCACAAGCCTGGGCTGTCTGAGTTACCGCCATGTTCTTCTCCTCAATGCAGGAATACCTAATCTATTTCTGGTTGCCTTTGCGTGAGCTGCAACTCGAATTATCTCGGGTACATATTGTAATTTTATTTCAGCAACAATGTACTCTGATTGCCCGTAAGCCGTAAACCTTGATCTGACAGCGTGATAACTTGCTGATAAAACCCTGTTTTTATCATACCAATTCCAGACCTGCTTGAAACCGACCACATTCTGTAATTTTATGACAAAACTGAACAGAATTTACCATACTGAAAGTTAGATCTCGGTCAAACTCTGACAAAAAAAGCCGTAAATTCGCCTGACTGACGCTGCCAACGGCCTGAAGCGCGTAGTATATTTTCATCAAATCAGAACGATTTCCTCTTTTCAAAGAAATCGTTGAAACCTATGAGTGGCATGCTTATGAATACATTGGAAAAAATCCAGACCAGCCTTGACATTCTGAGCAAGTCAGAACGCAAAGTTGCAGAAGTTATCCTCGCATCGCCGCACATTGCTATTCATTCCAGTATTGCCACTCTCGCCCGTATGGCCGACGTCAGTGAACCTACTGTAAACCGTTTTTGCCGTCGTCTCGACACAAAAGGGTTTCCAGATTTTAAACTGCATCTGGCACAAAGTCTGGCAAACGGTACACCTTATGTGAACCGTAACGTGGATGAAAGCGACAGCGTCAGCGCTTACACCAGCAAAATCTTTGAATCTGCTATGGCAAGCCTCGATCAGGTGAAAAACACCCTGGACATCGCCGCCATCAACCGCGCCGTCGATTTACTCACACAGGCGAAGAAGATTTCCTTCTTTGGGCTGGGAGCTTCCGCCGCCGTCGCGCATGATGCCATGAACAAATTTTTCCGCTTCAACATTCCCGTGGTCTATTTCGATGACATCGTTATGCAGCGCATGAGTTGCATGAATTCCAGCGAAGGCGACGTCGTTGTGCTGATTTCTCACACCGGGCGTACCAAAAATCTGGTGGAACTCGCGCACCTTGCCCGCGAAAACGATGCCACGGTCATTGCTATCACCTCTTTTAATACGCCGCTGGCGCACGAAGCCACGCTCGCCCTGCTGCTCGATGTGCCCGAAGACACCGACGTTTATATGCCGATGGTCTCGCGGATTGCACAACTGACGCTGATCGACGTGCTCGCCACCGGTTTTACCTTGCGCCGTGGCGCAAAATTCAGAGATAACCTGAAGCGGGTCAAAGAAGCGTTGAAAGAATCGCGCTTTGATAAGGGGATTGTCGTCCCTAACCTGTCTGAATGACATCACCCTGTGCGTCAGGCAGCAAATCATTCATTAAACATATTAATTGAGCACCAACGATTTAATAGGGAGTCTGGCGGAAAATCTACGCGCAAAGTGCGCAGGACAAATGTCAGACATGAGGTCAGCGGGTCACACAGGTGAAACCCTTTTGTATTACAATTACACCTCGACCAATGTGGACCCGCTGTTTTTTGCACAATAATTGCTTCACCAGTTAACGGAGTAAGGCATGTCCAGAAGGCTCAGAAGAACCAAGATTGTTACCACCCTCGGTCCTGCAACTGACCGCGACAATAACCTCGAAAAAATTATTGCCGCCGGTGCAAACGTTGTACGTATGAATTTCTCCCACGGCACCCCTGAAGACCACATTCTGCGCGCCAACAAAGTGCGTGAAATCGCCGCCCGTCTTGGCCGCCATGTGGCTATTCTTGGCGATCTGCAAGGGCCAAAAATCCGCGTATCGACCTTTAAAGAAGGCAAAGTGTTCCTGAATGTCGGCGACAAATTCCTGCTCGACGCCAACATGAGCAAGGGTGAAGGCGATAAAGAGAAAGTGGGTATCGACTACAAAGGTCTGCCTGCCGACGTGGTGCCGGGCGACATTCTGCTGCTTGATGATGGCCGCGTGCAGCTGAAAGTGCTCGAAGTCCAAGGCATGAAAGTCTTCACCGAAGTCACCGTTGGCGGCCCGCTGTCCAACAACAAAGGCATCAACAAGCTGGGCGGCGGTCTTTCCGCTGAAGCCCTGACTGAAAAAGATAAAGCAGACATTATTACTGCGGCCAAAATGGACGTAGATTATCTGGCAGTTTCATTCCCACGCACGGGCGAAGATCTTAACTACGCACGCCGTCTGGCACGCGATGCCGGCTGTAATGCGCAAATCGTGTCTAAAGTTGAACGTGCTGAAGCCGTCGCGTCCGACGCGGCGATGGATGACATCATTCTCGCTTCCGATGTTGTGATGGTGGCCCGTGGCGACCTGGGTGTTGAAATCGGTGACCCGGAACTGGTGGGTATTCAGAAAAAACTGATCCGCCGTGCCCGTCAGCTTAACCGCGCTGTTATTACCGCGACGCAGATGATGGAATCGATGATCACCAATCCGATGCCAACCCGTGCGGAAGTCATGGACGTCGCGAACGCCGTGCTCGACGGAACCGACGCCGTGATGCTTTCTGCTGAAACGGCTGCCGGACAGTATCCGTCAGAAACCGTGGCTGCGATGGCGCGTGTTTGTCTCGGTGCGGAAAAAATCCCAAGCATCAACGTTTCCAAACACCGTCTGGACGTGGAATTCGATAACATCGAAGAAGCCATTGCCATGTCTGCAATGTACGCCGCCAACCACCTGAAAGGCGTCTCGGCGATTATCTCCATGACTGAATCTGGCCGCACCGCGCTGATGTTGTCACGTATCAGCTCCGGCCTGCCGATTTTTGCCATGTCCCGCCATGAGCACACGCTTAATCTGACCGCCATTTATCGTGGCGTCACGCCGGTCTTCTTCGACAGCGTTAACGACGGCGTCGCAGCCGCTCAGGACGCGGTGAATTTGCTGCGTGATAAAGGTTATCTGCTTTCAGGCGACCTGGTGATTATCACTCAGGGCGACGTCATGAGCACCATCGGCACCACCAATACCAGCCGCCTGTTGCGTGTTGATTAATCTCTAAATGTAATAAAATATAACGTAATGGCCGATTGTTATGATCGGCCTTTTTATTTCCCTGCATTGACTCCTTTTATTCCCCCGCCGTACGAAGGCATTTAACGTTCTTAATTTAATCATTATTTTGCCATCTGGTGGAAATACTCCCCTGCATCTCAACAATACCTTCGTGATAAAAACAAATTACACCTGCACTTATTATGGCTAAATATAACTTTTTGTATCCTAAATGCCACAGGTGAGAGCACGGAATTGAATAACAAATACAGACTTCTCTCATAGGATTAAGAGTATCCAAAGCCAAATTTACATTTTTATGTGACAGAGATCACATAAAAACATCAAAAACACAGGTATTGGCTAAATGTTCAATGTCGTTATTGAATGATAATGATTTGCATTTATAATGATTCCCAATCGTTAAAACCTTGTATAAATCCGCACAAAGGAAATCAGACAAGACAAATAACCTTCAATTTCTGATAAAGAAAAATAATTAACCATACACTTAACAGGCGTGGGCATAAACCCTGCCTGCTAACGCTTACGTTCACTGAAATTTCCTTAATACATTCGGGAGGCCGCCCCGCGCCTGCTTCCGATGAAAAGGTCAGATTAAAAGGATCCAGAATGAGCCAGATAAATAATTGGGAATTAATGCAGGACAGCGCGAATAACCTTACACCTGCTCAGGAAAAATTAAGCAAAAATCAGGGTTATATCTTTAATCAAAATAGCACCCCGGACTGGCAGGCACAGATTGAGCAAGGTATTGAATTAATTAAGTCACATATTAATCACACCGAAAAGCCTTTTTCGGGTGTCTCCCCTGCCGAATTAGCCGAACAGTTTCGCCATATTGATTTAACCAAACCATTAGACGGAACGCGGCTGGCGCTGGAAGAACTGGATGATTTATATCTTCAGCACGCTGTTTATTTCCATCACCCGAAATACCTCGCACATCTCAACTGCCCGACCGTCGTTCCGTCGCAACTGGCCGAACTTTTTATCAGTGCGATCAACTCTTCTGTGGATACCTGGGATCAGAGCGCAGGTGGCACCCTTATTGAGCAAAAGGTCATCGACTGGACGCTGGCACGCATTGGCTTTGGCGCACAGTCGGACGGTATTTTTACCAGCGGCGGCACGCAATCAAACCTGATGGCAATGTTGCTGGCGCGCGACAGCCACTGCAAACGCACGCGTCCTCAGCACAGCATCAAATATCAGGGTTTGCCGCAGGAAGCTAACCGCTGGCGCATCTTCAGTTCACAGGTCAGCCATTTCAGCATTCAGAAATCCGCCGCCCTGCTCGGCCTCGGCTATGACGCCGTGGTGCCGGTCGCCTGTGACGACAAATTCCGTATGGATATCAGCGCACTGAAACAGGAAATCGAACGCTGTCACGCAGAAGGTTTGATCCCGATTGCCATAGTGGCCACGGCGGGCACCACCGATTTCGGCAGTATCGATCCGCTCAATGAAATCGCGGAAATCTGCCGCAAAGAGAAAATCTGGATGCACGCCGACGCCGCTTACGGCTGTGGTTTACTGGTTTCCCCGCAGCATCGCCAGCGTATCGAAGGTATTCATCTGGCCGATTCCGTGACCGTTGATTATCACAAATCCTTCTTCCAGCCAGTGAGTTGCAGTGCGTTTCTGGTCAACGACCACCGCCATCTGGAACACGTCACTCACCACGCGGAATACCTGAATCCGCTGAGTGCAAAACTGGAAGGCACGCCGAATCTGGTCAACAAAAGCATCCAGACCACCAAACGTTTCGACGCCCTGAAAATGTGGCTGACGCTGCGCATCATGGGCCAGCAGGCGCTGGGTGAATCCTTCGATGTGCTGCTGGAACGCGCCACCGAAACCCATCAGCTGATGGAACAAAACCCGAACATTGAAGTGTTGCACAAACCCGAACTGAGCACGCTGGTGTTTCGCTTTGTCCCGCGCATGTCGATGAGTCAGGAGCAAATTGACGCCATCAACGCCGACATCCGCAAAGCTATTTTCCGCGACGGCAGCGCCGTGATTGCCGGAACCAAAGTACATCAGCGCCAGTACCTGAAATTCACCCTGCTCAACCCGACCACCACCACGGAAGATGTCGTCGATGTGATCAGCCTTATCACGCATTACGGTAAAGAACTGACCGCCGCCGCGCTGAGCGCCGCGAAGAACCGCTAACAGGAGTTGCACCATGAGCCTTAATTCCCCTGAACTGAATGCAGATAAACAGACCTACGATTTTATTGCGATTGGCATCGGCCCGTTCAACCTCGGTCTGGCCTGTCTGACGGAGCCAGTAAAAGCGCTGAACGGACTGTTTTTAGATCAAAATGACGGCTTTGACTGGCATACCGGCATGATGCTGGAAAGCGCCCATTTGCAGACGCCGTTTATGGCCGACCTGGTGACGCTGGCCGATCCGACCAGCCCTTATAGTTTCCTCAACTACCTGAAGCAGCAGGGAAAACTGTACTCTTTTTACATCCGTGAAAATTTCTTCATGATGCGCAAAGAGTTCAACCAGTATTGCCAGTGGGCGTGCGAACAGCTGACCAGCCTGCAATTTTCCACGCGCGTGGAGCTGGTGACGTGGGACGCGCCAACGCAATGTTACCTGGTGCAGGCGCGTTCGACCCAGGGCGGCGATAAACAGATTTACCGCGCCAAACGTCTGGTGCTGGGCACCGGTCCGTCGCCGTGGATGCCGGCGTGTGCCCGGGAAGCGGGCAGCAACGTTCATCATTCCAGCGCCTACCTGCCGAACAAAGAGCGGATGCAGCGCTCGAAATCCATCACCGTGGTCGGCAGCGGCCAGAGTGCGGCGGAGATTTATTACGACCTGCTTTCAGAAATCGATAAGTACGATTATCACCTGACCTGGGTGACCCGCGCGCCGCGTTTCTATCCGCTGGAGTACAGCAAACTGACGCTGGAAATGACCTCGCCGGAGTACATCGATTACTTCCATGCCCTGCCGATGAGCAAGCGCGACCAGCTGAACCGCGAGCAAAAAGGCTTGTACAAAGGCATCAACATCAGCCTGATCAATGACATCTACGACCTGATGTACACCAAACGCCTCGACGGCCCGCTGAATGTCGATCTCTACACGCACTCGGAGCTGACCGCGCTGACGGGTAACCGCAAAGGCGAGCTGGAGATGACGCTGCTTCACCACGAACAGCAGCAGGAATATCGTCACCAGACGGAATCCGTGGTGCTCGCCACCGGTTACGGTTATCAGCCGCCGCAGTTTATCGAAGGTATTTACAACCGGATTCAGTGGGATGACGCCGGCCGTTACGCCGTCAACCGCAATTACAGCATCGACGCGAACAATCAGATTTTTGTCCAGAACGCCGAACTGCATACCCATGGTTTCGTCACGCCGGATCTGGGCATGGCGTGTTACCGCAACAGTTCCATTATTCGCGAAATGCTCGGCGAGGAAGTCTATCCGGTGGAAAAATCCATCGCCTTCCAGACTTTCTGCGCCCGCAGCCTTGCAGACAGATAACGGAGAAATAACCCATGTCTGAACTTATACCCGCCCCCCTGTTCACCTGCCATCGCGACGCCGGGCAGCTGACATTACGCCCGCTGCATCTGGCAAATGACGCCGCCATCCTGCATGCGTGGATGACGCAGCCTTACGCGCATTTTTGGGGAATGCAAAACAGCAGCGTGGCCGACGTTGATGTTTTCTACCGCGACCTGACTGCCGGAAAACCGCTGGCCGCGCTGATGGGCGAAATCGACGGGCAGCCGCGTTTTCTGATCGAATGCTATCCGGTGCAGGATGATCCATTACGCGATCACTACGACGTTCAGCCCGGCGATATGGGCATGCACATTTTGCTGTCTCCGGCGGATAAACCCGTTTCCGGTTTCAGCTGGCAGGTCTTTTCAGCCGTGATGGAATATCTGTTCAGCCAGCCTGACGTGACGCGCGTGGTGGTTGAGCCGGACGTACGTAACGAAAAGATCCACAAACTGAATAAGCGTGCAGGTTTCCGCTATCAGAAACAAATTCAACTGACTCATAAAACCGCGTGGCTGGCTTTCTGCCAGCGCGAGGATTTTTTGCAGGCCCGCCAGAAGGAAAAAAACACCATGACTTCATCTCAGCTGCAATCCGGCCAGCATCTGCAACCGGAAATCTGGGCGAAAGCTAATGCCCTGCTGTTACGCAAATGCCTGTCTGAGCTGACGCACGAACGCCTGCTCGCGCCGGTCGCGCTGCAAAACAGCGGCACCTGGACCGATTATCAGCTGGCCGTTCCGGCTTCTGAAATTGAATACCGCTTCCGTGCACGCCAGTTACCGCTGAACGACTGGATGATTGATCTCGACAGCATTCAGCGTCTGGATAACTTCACGCCGCAACCGCTGGATGCGCTGAAATTCATCATTGAATTTGCCGGTCAGATTGGTATTTCACAGGCGATGTTGCCGACCTACATGGAAGAAATCAGCAGCACGCTTTACAGCAGCGCGTACAAACTGGCGAACAATCACACGACCGCAAAACAACTTTCTGAAGCTGATTTCCAGACGGTGGAAACCAGCATGACCGAAGGCCATCCGAGCTTTATCGCCAACAATGGCCGTATCGGTTTTGATGCCGGTGACTACGTGCGTTATGCCCCGGAAGCGGCAAATCCGCTGCAACTGGTCTGGGTCGCGGTGCATCACGACAAAGCTCATTTCGCCAGCGTGGAAGGTTTGCCTTACGAAAAACTGATCGCCGAAGAACTGGGCGATGCGCAGATTTGCGCGTTCACACAGCATCTGGTCGATAAAGGTGTGGATCCGAAAAACTACTACTTCATGCCGGTGCATCCGTGGCAATGGCAGAATAAATTACTGACGGTATTTGCGCCGGACATCGCCCGCCAGTTCCTGATTTACCTCGGTGAGGGCGAAGATAATTATCTCGCGCAGCAATCAATCCGCACCTTCTATAACGCCAGCCGCCCGAAAGCCCGCTATGTGAAAACCGCGCTGTCGATTCTGAATATGGGCTTCATGCGCGGCCTTTCGCCGTATTACATGGCGACCACGCCGGGCATCAACGAATGGCTGGCGGATCTGGTCGAAAACGATTCCTACCTGCAATCCACCGGCTTCAGCATTCTTCAGGAAGTGGCTTCACTGGGTTATCACAACCACTATTTCGAAGAGGCGATTAAGGGTGACAGCGCGTATAAAAAAATGTTTGCCGCGCTGTGGCGTCAGAACCCGGTGGCTCAGTTGCAACCGAACCAGCGTCTGATGACCATGGCCGCGCTTTTACATACCGACAAACGCGGCGACGCCCTGATTGTTGAGATGATCAAATCCTCAGGTCTGGCGACCGGCGACTGGCTAAAGCGTTACATGCACGCTTACCTCAGCCCGCTGTTGCACTGTTTTTATCAGTACGATCTGGTCTTTATGCCGCACGGCGAAAACCTGATCCTGCGTTTCGAAAACAACATTCCGGTTAACGCTTTTATGAAAGATATCGCGGAAGAAATTGCCGTGATGACCCCGGATGCGCATCTGCCGGAAAAAGCCAAACGACTGGCCGTTGACGTGCCGGAAGAGCTGAAAATCCTGTCGATCTTCACCGACGTGTTTGCGGGTGTGTTCCGCTTTATCGCCCGTATCCTGGAAGAAAACGGCAATTATCCGGCCGGTCAGTTCTGGCAGGTAGTGGCGGAAGTGGTCCGCGATTACCAGATTCAGTATCCGGAGCTGGCAGAGAAATTTGCCCGTTACGACATGTTTGGCGCCGAGTTCACGCATTCCTGCCTGAACCGTCTGCAACTGGCGAATAATCAGCAGATGATCAACCTGTCGGATCCGGCGCAAAACCTCAAGTTTGCCGGGACGCTGGAAAACCCGATTGCGGCCTATGCGAATAAATACTAAGTCCCGCACGTAAGCACGTTTTTTAGCGCGGCCTGAGAGGGTCGCGCTTTTCTGATTTTGAGCAATGGAGAAGTCTTGCTATGTCGTCCGTTTCTGAACCCGCCTCTCAGCTGAGCTGGCGTCAGTGGCTGTTTCCGCTGTCGCTGGTGATGTTCGAATTCGCCACCTATATTGCCCACGATATGATTCAACCGGGTATGCTGCAGGTGATCAGCGATTTCAGCGCCAGCGCCGACTGGGTTTCCACCTCGCTGACCGCCTACTTATGTGGCGGAATTCTTCTGCAATGGCTGCTCGGGCCGCTCTCTGACCGGCTGGGGCGCAGGCCGGTTTTGCTGACGGGCGTGGCCTTTTTCACCGTCACCTGCTTTCTCACGGTATTCACGCAAAGCATCGAACAATTTATTCTGATGCGTTTTTTACAGGGCATGAGTCTGTGCTTTATCGGCGCGGTGGGTTACGCCGCCATTCAGGAAGCGTTCAGCGAAGCCCTGAGCGTAAAGCTGATGGCGCTGATGGCCAATATCACGCTGATCGCGCCCCTGCTCGGGCCGCTGGCAGGTGCGGCGTTCATTCACTACGCGCCGTGGAAAGCGATGTTTGCGCTGTTTGCGCTGATCTCCGCACTGTCATTCTGGGGCCTGTGGCGCGGCATGCAGGAAACGGCGTCAGGTCGTGACGGGCGTTTCTCGATGCGCCGCTTACTGGCGGATTACCGCGAAGTGTTCACCAATACTGGCGTGGTCACCGGCTCGTTATCGATCGGGCTGATCACGTTGCCGCTACTGGCCTGGGTGGCGCAGTCGCCGGTGTTGCTTATTCAGGACGCGGGTATGACGCCGTTACAATACGGCTGGCTTCAGGTTCCGGTATTCACAGGGCTTATCACCGGCAACGTTGCGCTGAGTAAACTCAGTGGCAAAGTGCATATCCGCACGCCGGTCTGGCTGGGAATTTTGCCGATTGTGCTCGGACTTTGCATCAGCGCTTATGCGGCGCTGTTTATGGTGCATGCCTGGTACTGGATAACGGCGGGGCTGAGCCTGTATGCGCTGGGCTCGGGGCTGGTCAATGCCGGGCTTTACCGGCTGACGCTGTTCTCCAGCCCGACGGGCAAAGGCACGGTAGCGGCGGCCCTCGGGCTGATCACCATTGTGGTTTTTGCGACAGGGATTGAACTGGCGAAACAACTTTATTTCGCACAGGGCTACGGCATTTTCATGCTGGCTGGTTTGCTGTCCGGTACAGCGGGAACACTGCTGATTGCGCTGTTTCTGAAACGCGCGGTAAAAGCAGGATAACAAATACAAAAGAGGCTGAGTATTTGCTCAGCCTCTTTCGTCTGTCCGATATTTGACGCTTACTTTTTCGGGAAAAGCTCTTTGCGGGAATACGGCTCCGGTTCACCCGGTTTGCGCGTTTTCAGCAATTTCAGGATCCAGGTGTATTGCTCAGGGTTAGGCCCGACCAGCAATTCCACCTCTTCATTCATACGGCGCGCAATCTGGATATCGTCAGCCGTCGCCAGGTCATCCATCGGTGGCCGCACAAAAATGTCCAGACGTTGCTCTTTGCCGTTATACACCGGGAAAAGCGGAACAATCTGCGCGCGGCAGACTTTCATCAGACGCCCTACCGCAGGCAAAGTCGCCTTGTAGGTTCCAAAGAAATCAACGAATTCGCTATGTTCCGCGCCGTGATCCTGATCCGGCAGATAATATCCCCAGTAACCCTGACGCACGGAGCTGATGAACGGTTTGATCCCGTCATTTCGGGCATGTAAACGCCCGCCATAGCGGCGACGCACGCTGTTCCACAGATAATCCGTCAGCGGATTTTTCTGGTTATGGAACATGGCAGCCATAGGCTGACCACTGGCCGCCATCAGCATCGCCGGGATATCCACAGCCCAGCCGTGTGGCACCAAAAAAATCACATTTTTGCCTTCGCGCTGCATCTGGTCGACAATTTCTTTGCCGTGCCAGTGGATACGCTGGGTGATTTTTTTGGGGTCACGGAGTGCCAGCTCCGCCATCATCACCATTGACTGCGGCGCGGTAGCAAACATTTCGTCAATGATATGTTCGCGCTCCGCTTCCTGCGTTTCAGGGAGGCAATACAGCAGGTTGATTTGCGCGCGACGACGTGCGCCTTTGGCAAACTTTCCGGCCAGACGGCCCAGACTGCCTAAAATCGGATCGCGGACTTTCGCGGGCAGATAAGCCATACCGGCCATCGCTCCGACGCCCAGCCAGACGCCCCAGTAGCGCGGATGGTAAAAGGCTTTCTGAAATTGCGGAATAAATTCTACGGATGATCGTTTTTCTTTTTCTGGCTGCATGCTCAGGCTCTTATGACAAATTCTGGTTCAATGATAAGTGCCGTGAGTTATTTTGCAATAAATCACGGCAGCGAATCAGTAAAACCTGAGGTTCAGTCCAGCTTCAGCTGAGGGACGACTTCGCGGACGGTTGCCAGATAAGTACTGCGATCTTTACCTGTCAGCCCTTCTGTACGAGGCAATTTGGCAGTCAGAGGATTGACGGCCAGCTGGTTAATCCACATTTCGAAATGCAGATGCGGGCCGGTTGAACGGCCGGTATTACCGGAAAGCGCAATGCGGTCGCCACGTTTCACTTTCTGGCCCGGTTTCACCAGCAGTTTGCGCAGGTGCATATAACGGGTCATGTACTGGCGACCATGACGGATAGCGACATAGTTACCGGCCGCACCCCCGTTTTTCGCAACCACCACTTCGCCGTCGCCCACCGCAAGCACCGGCGTGCCAACAGGCACCGCAAAATCGACACCACGGTGTGGCGCCACGCGGCCCGTGACCGGATTCAGACGACGCGGGTTAAAGTTAGAGGAAACACGATACTGTTTACCGGTCGGGAAACGCAGGAAACCTTTCGCCAGCCCGCTGCCGGTGCGGTCGTAGAATTTACCGTCTTCGGCACGCACGGCGTAATAATCTTTGCCGCCGGAGCGCATATGCACAGCCTGCAATTCGCTCTGCTCGTTTTTCCCTTCCAGCACTTCATGGGACATCAGCACCGCGAAATCATCGCCTTTCTGCAATTTACGGAAATCGAGCTGCCACTGGAGCGCTTTGATAACCGCGCTGACTTCACCGCTGGTGAGCCCGGCCGCTTTGGCGCTGGTCACGAAACTGCCGTTCAGCGTGCCTTTAATGACCGAGTCTTTCCACTCGCCTTTCAGGGTTTCCAGTGAAGATTTGAAGGTATTGCCGGAGCGGTCAAATGTGTACGTTTCGCGGCGGGATTTCTCCCACGTCAGGCGCTGTAAATCGCCCGCATCGTTTAACGTCCATGACAATTGCTGGCCGATTTTCAGGTTACGCAAATCACGGTTAGCGTCCGAAAGCGCAGCAATTTCAGACATATCAATACCGTACTGATTCAGAATGCTGCTGAGGGTATCGCCGGTAGAAACCACGTATTCATGAACGCCCGCTTCGTTCGCGGTTTTATCGTCCAGATCGTCCTGAGGAATATCATCGTCAGCCGGAGGCGACTGATCGATAGGTTCACTGGCTTCGGGAAGCAGCGAACGCAATTGCTGGTTATCTAACGTGATGTTTTTAACCAGCGGTTTGGTGTCGGAAAGGTCATTGTCCGGGTGATAGGCTAACGGTTTCCAGACGGCGACGGCCAGTGTGACGACGGTCAGCGACCCCAGCATAATGCGGTGGGGCCGTGGAAGGTTGCTATACGCCAGAGCGATAGATCGGGCTATCAGCTGCACTTAAATTCTGTCCTTTTAGCTTACTTCAGGCAGCTCAAATACTGGTTCGTCAGCTGTGACAGGAAGTTCACGTAGCTGTCCGCGCCCAGTACAATGCCGCTCCCCAGCGGATCCAATGTGCCCATACGCACTTTTGTTCCCTGGGCAACAGCCGTGATGACGGCCGGCCTGAATTGTGGCTCAGCAAAAACGCAGGTCGCTTTTTGCTCAACCAACTGTGTTCGAATGAGATGTAAACGCTGTGCGCCAGGTTGTATTTCGGGATTGATCGTGAAGTGACCAAGTGGCGAAAGGCCGAAGTGTTTTTCAAAGTAGCCATAGGCATCGTGAAAAACAAAATATCCCTTACCCTGAACAGGTTGCAGAATACTACCAAGGTTTTTGTCAGCTTTTGTCAAGCCCTCTTCAAAATGCGACAAATTTGCATCTAATTGTTGCTTTTTCTGCGGCACGAGCTGCACGAGTTTGTTATGGATGACAATGGCGGTCTCACGGGCGATTTCCGGCGACAGCCAGACGTGCATATTGTATTCGCCGTGATGATGGTCCCCGTCGTCATGATCGTGGTCATGTTCATCATCATCGCTGCCTTTGATCAGCATCGGTTTCACCGCCGGAAGCGCGGCGATTTCCACCTGACGGTTCGGCGGCAACTGCGCGACCGATTTGGTCATAAACGCTTCCATTTCCGGCCCCACCCACACCACCAGATCCGCGGTCCGCATACGCTGAATATCCGAAGGTCGCAGCGCAAAATCATGCGGCGACGCGCCATCCGGCAATAATACATCGGTCGGCATTACGCCGTCGGCAATGGCGGCGGCAATAAATCCCAGCGGACGAACGGAGGCCAGAACGGCGGCCTGAGCGCTGTAAACCGCACCGGAACTGAGGATTGCGGCTGCCAGTAACATCCGTTTAACGCTTTTTTTCTGTATCATGCGGGGTGAACTCATCTTCGTGTTGGGGGAAAACTGGTTATTTTTCGCGAAACGCAATATTATAACATCCGATTTGTTCTGCAAGACCCTATGACATGCCCACATTAGCTACGCTTCAAAATATCTCGGTAACTTTCGGTTCTCGCCGCGTGCTGTCCAACATATCGCTGAGCCTGCAACCCGGAAAAATACTGACCCTGCTTGGCCCGAATGGCGCAGGGAAATCAACGTTAGTGCGCGTTGTGCTTGGCCTGATTGCGCCAACAGAAGGCACGATGACCTGCGAGCCGGGTTTACGGATCGGCTACGTTCCGCAAAAAATTCATCTTGATCCGACGATGCCGCTGACCGTCAGTCGGTTTATGCGCCTGAAACCGGGCGTGAAGAAAAGCGACATTTTGCCTGCGCTGAAGCGCGTTCAGGCGGCGCACCTTCTCGATCAGCCGATGCAAAAACTGTCCGGCGGTGAAAACCAGCGCGTTTTACTGGCGCGTGCGCTTCTGAACAGCCCGCAGCTTCTGGTGCTTGATGAACCGACGCAAGGTGTGGACGTCAACGGCCAGGTTGCGCTGTACAACCTTATCGACAACCTGCGCTGTGAGCTTGGCTGCGCCGTCCTGATGGTGTCGCACGACCTGCATCTGGTGATGGCGAAAACCGACGAGGTTTTGTGCCTGAATCAGCATATTTGCTGTTCCGGCTCGCCGGAAGTGGTGTCCACGCATCCTGAATTTATTGCGATGTTCGGCAACCGGGGCGCGGAGCAACTGGCGATTTACCGCCACAACCATAATCATCGCCACGACTTAAAAGGGAAGATTATTTTGCGCAACACCGGAGGTCGTGACGCATGATCGCGCTGTTATTACCCGGCTGGATCGCCGGTGTTTTGCTGGCGATTGCCGCCGGTCCGCTGGGCTCTTTCGTCGTCTGGCGCCGTATGTCCTATTTCGGCGATACGCTGGCTCACGCATCCCTGCTCGGCGTCGCATTTGGGCTGCTGCTCAACGTTAATCCATTTTACACCGTCATTGCTGTGACTTTACTGCTGGCAGTTTTACTCGTGGCGCTGGAACGCAAACCGCATCTGGCCGTCGATACCCTGCTGGGGATTATGGCGCACAGCGCATTATCACTCGGTCTGGTGGTGGTCAGCCTGATGTCCGGCGTTCGCGTCGATCTGATGGCGTATCTGTTCGGTGATTTGCTCTCGGTAACGTACAGCGATATCTGGATGATTGCCGCCGGCGTTACCATCGTGATTGCGGTACTTTGCTGGCAATGGCGGGCGTTACTGTCCATGACCATCAGCCCGGAACTGGCGCATGTCGATGGCGTAAACCTGCAACGTTCGCGGATTATTCTGATGCTGGTCACAGCGCTGACAATTGGTCTGGCGATGAAGTTTGTCGGTGCGCTGATCATCACGTCGCTGCTGATTATTCCTGCCGCCACGGCGCGCCGCTTTGCGAAAACGCCGGAACAGATGGCGTCAGTCGCCATTGTGATTGGCATTGTTGCCGTCACCGCGGGGCTTACGTTTTCGGCTTTCTACGACACACCGGCGGGCCCGTCCGTGGTGCTTTCCGCCGCCGTGCTGTTTATGCTCAGCCTCGGCAAAAAGCAGATTGCCTGACGGTAACATCATTCCAGAAGCGCCTGTAAAAACGGACGCCCTGAGCGTCCGTTTTCATTTGTATCTTCTTTATTATTCTTTATGCGCCCTCGCCGCCTGCCTCGCCTGACGCCAGTGCAGCACCGGCGACACCGTCAGTCCGTGGATCACCACGCTGGCAACAATCACCGTAAAGGCAATGTTGGTCATGTAATTGGCTTCTGCGCCGTGCAGTCCGTGCGTCCAGGCGTAAGCGATGTAATTCATACTGCCGATGCCACGGATACCAAACCAGCCTATCATCAGCCGCCGTCCGTGCGGCACGCGGATGCCAAGCGTCGTGAGATAAACGGCCAGCGGGCGGACAACGATAAACAAAATCGCGGCGATCAGCAGGCCCATTGGTTCCCAGTGTTCCGCCAGCGTAATCCCCAACACCATCACAATCCCGGCGGCAAACAGCCGTTCGATGGTATCGCCGAATGAGAGTGCATCGCCAACCATCAGCCCGATAGAATTTTGCGGCATTTCCGCCTGCATATTGTGGCGCTGATGCGGATTCACCATCCCTTCCGCTGGCGGTGGACGCCGCCCTTCTTCCAGATCTTCCGGCGGATGCAGCGACACCACGCGCACCTCGGCGCTGCGCAAACCGACACCCACGGCAAAAGCCGCCAGAAATCCGGACGCATCAAGGCTTTGCGCGGCGGCATAGCTCAGCGCAATCAGCGCCAGCGCAAGAAAATCACTCGGCGCAACCGTGCGCTGTCTGCTGTGAAAACGTGTGGCGCTCAGCCCGACCAGTTTCCCCATCGCAAAACCAATTCCCAGCCCGCCGAGCAGTGCCCAGACAACATCGCGCCACGCCCAGTGCCAGACGGCTTCTGATGACAACCCTTCGTGCGCGGTAAACAACATTAACGCCAGCATCAGAACCGGCAACGCCGAGCCGTCATTCATTCCTGCTTCGCTCGACAATGCAACCCGCAGGCCGTCATCGTCATTCGCATCGTTGACCGCAATCATGCTCGCCAGAACCGGATCCGTCGGCGCGATAATCGCCCCCAACGCCAGCGCCAGTGGCCAGGACATTCCGGTGATGTAATGCGTAATCACGGTCACGCATAACACCGTCAGCAGCATCGCGGGGAACGCCAGCACCGCGCCGACGCGCCAGCTTTGCGAACGGAAAGGCAACCGGAGATTGAGGCCGGTAATAAAGAGCGAAGCCGCCATCGCGATTTCAGTAAAGCGCGCGGTGAGCGTTGAATACGCTACCAGATCGACATGAAGTAAATCTAAAACCCAGGGGCCGCAGACAATCCCCGCCGCCAGATACAATCCAAAAGTCGTCACCGGTCCGCGGGAAATCCATCCCGACGCCAGTGACATAATCAAGAGCAATCCTCCGACTGCCGCTGTCCAACCTAAAAATCCCATGCGTAACCCATAATAAGTATTAATCTCTTAAGCTTAGTACATGTCATCAACTGGGTGATTTTTCAGATAAAGTGCATCGGGCACAAATCGCGCGGCGCGTCTGTTACCTGTACGCTAAAATGAATTTTTATCCTGAATTAAGGTTGCACTGAAATTGATTAAATACAGCGTGTTATACCCAAACATTGAAAACGGCTACTTTGATCACAATTACTATCGCGACGTGCATCTGCCGCTGATCAAAAGCCGTATGGGTGAATATTGTCATTCTTACTCTATCGATAAAATCCAGGCGGGCGCACCTGCTGATACCCCGTTCATCGCTGCCTGCCATATTTACTGCCATTCGATGGAAGATTTCGCTAAAGGCATGGAGGGAAATGTGGAGGATTTCGTGGCAGACGTGGCGAACTTTACCAATATCGAAGCGGTGAAGATGATTTTTGACGTGGTTGTCTGACCGGCATTTTTTCATCACATAAAACGCTTCGCGCCGTCAACGTTTATCGATAAAACAATAAGTCAGAATAGAGGTTACACCTTGTAAAACTTTATTCTGCTTATTAAGATTTTTTTGCGGGCTGCGCGCTATTTTATCCGGTGTTATTGACTACGATTAAATAACCTAATCACCGTATGAAAGCACCATCATGGATACAAAATCGCGGCGTCAGCTCACTGTATTAAGAAAACAAAGTAAGAAGGAACACGAAGAACTGCTGGCAGACCCCGCTGACTGCGAGCAGGAGAAGACTTTCGGTCAGCGCATGGCCGATGCAATTACCGGCGGTATCGCTACCTGGACTTTCATACTCATCCAGACTGCTATTATCATCGGCTGGACGACTTATAATATTGCGATTAAAAAAACTGGATTCTATCCCTACCCGTTCGTTTTATTAAACCTGTTCCTGTCATTCCAGGCGGCATATACGGCTCCGGCAATTATGATGAGCCAGAAACGCCAGAATATTAACGACAGTCGCCGCGCCGAAATGGAATCCAACGTCAACGTTAAAACTGACCTTGAACTCTATGCGCTGCATGAAAAAATAGATGCAATGAAAGATATTGAAATCGCCGAATTAAAGAACAGTATCCGCGAATTAATGGAAGAGTTACGCAAAATGCCTTCCACAGTCCCTAAAAGTGCCTGACCCTTTTTTACTGATAAAGACGGTCAGAGTGGCCGTCTTTATGAGCGTTTTAACGCAAGTTTCTTCAGCAGAAATTACTTCGTCAGTAACCGTTTGATAGGAGCACTCGGTTCGCGCCTGATGGTATGTAAAAATACCTGCGCCTTGTCGTTGACCGCATACTCCGCCGTCACACCAAAATCCTGCACCATGGCCCACTTTTCAAACATCTCAGGGTCACTTTCACGCATAAACCATAGCATTCTGATTGCCGTTACGGCCACCTGAGGAATTTGTGTCACTGTGCCGTTTATCCACTTGTTTAAAGTGCTGCGTGGCAACCCCAGCAGAATACACAACGCGGGTTGTTCGATTCCCAGCCGCTGAACATAGTCCAGGAAGTCATTTGCGTTATCTGCCATCCACTTATCTCCCGTTTTATAAACCCCGAACATTGTACAAGAATCCCGTAGATATTTCATCCCGTCGCTATTCGCTACGAAAATCCCTATGTTTTTACATTTCAGACACGTCGATTTGTGTCCATTAGCTACAAATAAGCGCGCTAAGTGAAACATCTTCATGTAGCGCTATAACTTTACGTTTCTTGACATAAGTCAAATGACCGGTGAATGCGTGAAGCAAGTCACATTCACGGCATGTATGATTTTCGAAAAGAGACAAAAACAGCGTTCTGATAACGCTTCTTATTTGTCGCTAACAGATACTTATTTCAATGTCGGAAAAAACTCATGAACGCTCAGGTAACAGAACGCAACGCACAAATCATTGCTGCTTACACAGCAGGGAACATTAATAAAACGGAATTGGCGCGATACTTTGGTGTGTCCGCTTCTACAGTACGGAGAGTTCTGGCGGGAATTGTGATGGGAATGACTGCAGCCTCAGCTGCACATGCTGATCTGTTACAGGATTACACAAAACAGGGATATCAGAGTTTTGCTGACAGCTGGATAAATATGACCACAAGTCAGCAGGAAACAGTACGTGAAGGGCTTCGTAACGAGGGGCATGAAAATCTTTTATTGGATCTTGGAAACAAACTTGACCAGCATGCTTCCGAACCAACTCCGCACCTTGACGGCGACCATGGAAGTTCAGAAGCACAGGCAACCAAACGAGCTCTGCAGTTGAAAAAAGAAAAGTTCGTCGCTCAGCAATCTGCTGAAGTTGCAACTTATCAGCACAATGATCCAACGGACATCCCTGTAGATACTCAGGTGAGTGATCAGAGCGACCCTTCTTCCGAAAAAAATCCTGCAATTCAGACCGTACGGCAAGTCACTTCAACACCTGCTCAACGACCGGTTGTCAAACAAGAAGTTCGCTCAACGTATTACGACAAGCAAATCACTGCCCTGAATGCTGAAGCCAAACAAAATCACTCTGAAGTATTGGCTGAATCACACCGTCGCGCGGTGGGTGATGCGAATACCCTGAGTCAGGCAAATGATTACACCAACAAAAGATTCAACAACCTGAAATCGGAGGTTGATGGCAACAAGAAAGAAGCGGCTGCGGGTTCTGCTTCTGCCATGGCTCAGGCCAACATCCCTCAGGTGCAGGAGTCGCAGCAATTTGCAGTCGGTGCCGGTGTCGGTGGTTACGATTCACAGAATGCACTGTCCGTCGGTGCTTCATTCCATGCAAGCCATTCAACTATCGTGAAAATGTCGGTGTCTGACGATTCACAAAGCAACGTCGGCTACGGCGCTGGCGTGAGTGTCGGCTGGTAACAAATTCAGGGAGACTCGTCTCCCCTCTTTCTCTTCAGGTAAATCAAAATGAAAAAACTTTTAGTCATTGCCGCCCTGACCCTCCTCGCCGGCTGCTCCACCCAGGCATCCAGAATGGCTGACTGTCAGTCGCAGGGCATATCTAAAGATACCTGTTATATGGCGGAACAGAACCGTCAGACCGCAATTCAGAGTGCAGCGCTGAAGCAGGCGATGGAAAACTCGGAGAAGCAATATGCTCAGGCCACTAAGAAAATTGTGCATGCCCGCATTAAGGGGATAGATGTCAAAATCTTTCCCGCAGATAAACAAGGGTACATCGAAGGGACTGCCGCATACCTTGATGAAGATAACGCGGATGCTCAGGTTTATCGCAAAGGTATTTTCACAGCGATTTATTACAAGCGTACCCATAAGCTGGTTTTAATGCGTAACGGACAGATTTACGGAAGGACGCCGATATGAAAAAACACCACACCGACCAGTTCAAACATCTTGCGCCCGAGCAGCAGTTTACTTGCCTGAAAATGTTGCAACGTGTTGAAGAAACACCCTTGTCTCACGGTGTCACTGGCGTTGCGGTGTCGGTGATAATGAAAGATGGTCATACCGCCACACTCAGTAAATTCATCGCTCAACCGGATGAAGTCTCAGTACTGGTCAGCTGGGAAAAAGAAAGAGAATAATGCACTCTGACTACCTTTTATATGCCCCCCTCCGCCTGCCAAAACTGCACTTCTATCCTAGTATGTAGAGGTGCGAAATACTCCTTGCCTGCATCATTGCCCTAATTAATTGATGAGCCTGTTCAAAAATTTGCGTTTGTAACTAACTGCCTGTGCGCAGACGATGGAGTCTCTTGCTCACCACAACCGCCGTGCTGGCGGAGGAGTTAATGTGGGATTTTTAAGCGGATTGTTCGCCCGTATTGCCGGTCAGAAACCGGAACAAAGTACGGAACAGACATCACCTCATGAGGAGTTTAAAATGGCAAAAGTACTGGTTCTTTATCATTCTATGTACGGTCATATTGAA
>NZ_JAEMGT010000121.1:0-22856 GCF_017655185.1 Rahnella sp. ChDrAdgB13
TTGCTGACAGCGCTTAGGGGCTGTATTTCCAAAATTGACGCAACTTTTCTTTGACGGAACACGGTAGCTGCTTAAGGCTTCCTTAAGTTCTTCTCTTTACACTCTATTTCATCGCGAAACTATACCGCCGTTCAACGAGTGCGGATATTCAGACGATACCCCCTTTACCTCACAGGCAGCACAAACTAACGTGGCATCCACGTTTTTTGCCTGTTGTCAGTGGGTTACCGGAAATTTGTGATCACTATTTTGGCCTGTTTATTTGGCCTGTCTGGCCTGTACATACGAGGGTAGTTTTATGGAGCAGCTGAATCATCTGGTGTTTTTATGGATCAACGCGACGCCCGCTTCGCCGCACGCGCTGATCAGTCTGGCGGCTTTTCTGGCCAATGACCTGATTCTCATCGTCCCGCTTCTGATTGTCGGGCTCTGGCTTTGGGGTCAGCGCGACCAGATCGGCCAGCAACGTGAACTGGTCAGTAAAACCACCATTGCGCTGCTCTTTGCGATGACGACGGCCAAAACGCTCTCGATGCTTTTCCCTCACGCCCGCCCTTTCGTTGAAGGTTTTGGTTATAACTTCCTGCATCACGCGCCGGATGATTCTTTCCCGAGCGACCACGGCACGGCGATTTTCACTTTCGCGCTGTCATTCCTGTTCTGGCACCGCATCTGGTCCGGCGCGCTGCTGATGGTGACAGCCATCGCCATCGCCTGGTCACGTATTTATTTAGGCATTCACTGGCCGCTGGATATGCTGGGCGGATTACTGGTTGGCATGCTCGGTTGCCTGTTCGCCCAGCTGGTGTGGAACCTGTTTGGTGAGCAGATTAACGCGATGATGTGCAAAGTTTACCGTTTTGGATTCGCCTTCCCGATCAGGAAAGGCTGGGTGCAGAACTGATTTTCCGGCCGTTCAGGCATAAAAAAGCGAGGCTTTGTTGGCCTCGCTTTTTTTGTGTCAGATTTCAGGGGATAAGCCGCAGTTACTTGCCGAAAATGCTGCCAAACAGGCCGCTGATTTTCATCATCACGAAGTCCCAGATACGGCCAAAGAAGCCCGCCTCCTTCACTTCCTGCAACGCCACCAGCGGACGCTGTTCAATAACTTTGCCGTCCAGACTGAAATCCACGGTTCCCACAACCTGATTCTTCGCCAGCGGCGCTTCAAGCTGCTTATTGGTCAGCGTGAAGCTGGCTTTCAGGTTTTTTAGCTGGCCTTTCGGCATCGTCAGTGAGGCATTTTCAGCCACACCCAGCGGAACCATTTTTTCATCACCAAACCAGACGCGCTGGCTGGTGAATGCATCGCCGGCTTTAATTGGCGTCAGCGTTTCAAAGAAACGGAAACCCCAGGTCAGCAGACTTTCGCTCTCGCTGAAACGGATACGGTCGCTCGGCGCGCCCATGACTACCGCAATCAAACGCATACCGGTAGAGTCGCTGGCGGAAGAGACCAGGTTATACCCCGCGCCCGACGTGAAGCCGGTTTTGATGCCGTCCACATTCAGATTCGAACTCCACAACAGGCGGTTACGGTTAATCTGTTTAATGTGGTTGAAGGTGAATTCTTTCTCTTTATGCAGCGCATATTCGTCCGGCGTATCGCGGATCAGCGCCTGCGACAGCAGCGCCATATCCGTAGCCGACGTGTATTGCCCGTCCGCATCCAGCCCGTGAACGGTTTTAAAATGCGTATTTTGCAGTTTCAGCTGTTCGCCGTAGCGGTTCATCAGATTCACGAAGGAATCCTGGCTACCTGCCACAAAATCGGCCAGCGCGATACTCGCGTCGTTACCCGACTGGATGACGATCCCTTTATTCAGCTCGGAAACCGGCACGCGGTCACCGGGTTTAAGGAACATCAAGGACGATCCGCGCAGCACCGGATTGCCGGTTGCCCAGGCATCGTTACCGACAGAAACCAGATCGTCGGATTTGATTTTGCCGGATTTAATGGCCTGGCCGACCACGTAGCTGACCATGATTTTACTCAGGCTGGCCGGGTCGAGGCGCGCGTCAGGATTCGATTCAGTCAGGATCTTCCCGCTGTTGTAATCCATTAGCACCCAGGATTTGGCATTAATCTGTGGTGCGACGGGGCCGTTGTCCGCCTGAGCGGCAGGAAGCGCCAGCAGCATTACTCCACCGCCCAGCGCGTAAATGAAAGTCCGTTTGAATTGGGAAGAAATTGTCATAGGTATCAGCGCTTTTGTCCGGGTAACTGAAATTTATCTTATCTTTCAAACAGATTGTACAACTCTGTCTGACGTAAAACCTACTGCGTTCTGGGTCTGGAATAAACCTAAATAGTGTAAAGATCTTAAGAATAGTAGAATTTTCCACTGCTTGCGCTGATTCAACCGGCGATAAAAACAGCAGTCAGCACTTGACCAATTCATTCATGTGCGTCAGTTTGGGGTGTAGATTCATATAAAATATCTATAACAATAAACGGCTTAATCGCAACGGCGCTACAACGACGATGAACGAGCCGCAGGGGCAGAAATGGGACTGGTAATTAAGGCGCTGATCGGAGCGCTGGTCGTGATTTTAATCGGGGTGCTGTCCAAAACCCGAAACTATTATATCGCCGGGCTGGTCCCGCTCTTTCCTACGTTCGCCTTAATTGCTCACTACATCGTGGGCACGGAACGCAGCATTGAGGCACTGCGAACCACGATTGTCTTCGGCTTGTGGGCCGTCATTCCTTATATGGTGTACCTGATTTCGCTCTATTTTTTCATCGGCTCGATGAAACTGCCTTACGCCCTGCTCTGCGCCGTCGTTTGCTGGTCGCTGGCGGGGTGGCTGCTGATTAGCCTGTGGACGCGTTTTCACGCCTGACTTTTTATAACTGGGCAGTATTCAAATCGAAATCACGGATAAAGGCCTCGTTTTCCCGCACCAGTTCGTCACGGATAAAATCGACAAACTGACCGAGCGCCGCCGAACGCCTTTTACCGGCAGGTGATTGCAACTGCAACGTCCGCTGGCTCAGCTGTTCAATGTTCACCGGTTTGACCCGCAAATTATCGCGCCGGGCTTTATACATAATGGAAAAGTGGCTGCACGCGACAATCGCCCCCGGCGTCTGCACCATAAAATCGTAAAGCGTCGAAAAACGGTTACAGCTCACTGCGGGTTCCAGAAAAATTCCGCTCATCCGGCACGACAAATCAAACAGCTGGCGGATAGTGCTGCCCTGCTCGTTCATCGCCAGCGGGTACGGATGCAAATCTGTCAGCAGCACGTCCTTATCGGCCAGCGGATGATCCGGGCGCATCACCATGCGAACCGGCGCAGGGAAAGACGCCATGATGTCCACGCCGCGCTCCGCCACCAGACTGAACTGTAACGCGAGTTCCACTTCTCCGTTGTGGATCATTTCCGACACTTCCACCGCCGTGCCGACGTTGAGATAAAACATCACGCCCGGGTTTATCTTGCGAAACCGCGAGAACAGCTGCGGCAGTAAATCAAACGCCAGCCCGTCAGTGCAGGCCATGCGGATCACGGTTCGCCTCACGGCGTTCAGCCCCTGAATTTCCGCAATCGCGTGCTCCATTTCCATCATGCTTTTACGCACATGGTTTTCCAGAATCTGCCCGGCATCGTTGAGCACCATCCCGCGCGCATGACGTTCAAACAGCGGCGCGCCGATGCGTTCTTCCAGACGCTGGATCTGACGGCTGATGGCCGATACCGCCACAAATAATTGCTTACTCGCCGCGCTCAGGGAGCCGGTATTGGCCACCGCCAGAAAATAGCGAATCTCCGTACTTTGCATGACCGTATTGCCTCATAACTGTGCAGATGAGCATTACAATAAAAGCAACGCTAACTTGCAATTATTATTATTGTGGCAACGCTGACGTAGCGCTTAGAGTGAAACTGCTAAAAAAACCAACAATAAAATCACAAACACAACAAAAGCAGGATCCTCATGACAGCGGAAAATATCGTTGAACAGGCGTTAGCCTGGTTCGATCAGGGTGAATACCAGCGCACGCTGGCGCGCAGGGTGGCAATTGCCTCCGAAAGCCAGAGTAATCAGCGGGACGCCGAACTGGCGCGTTATCTCGATGAAGAGATTAAACCGGCACTCGCGGCGATGGGTTTCAGCCTGCTGAGCGTCGAAAATGCGTATGCCGCTAACCGACCGTTTTTGATCGCTACCCGCATTGAAGACGATGCGTTGCCCACAATCCTGAGTTACGGCCATGGCGACGTAGTGTTCGGCGACGATGAAAACTGGCGCAGCGACTTATCGCCGTGGGAACTGAAAGAAGACGGCGACCGCTGGTACGGACGTGGCAGCGCCGACAACAAAGGCCAGCACAGCATTAACATTGCCGCGCTGGAACAAATCTACCAGGCCCGCAGCGGGAGCCTCGGTTTTAACTGCAAACTGCTGTTCGAAATGGGTGAAGAAATCAGCTCACCGGGGCTGGCCGAACTTTGCCGTGAATATCAGGAACAGCTTAGCGCCGATATTTTCCTCGCCTCCGACGGCCCGCGCCTGAGCGCCGTGCGCCCGACGCTGTTCCTCGGTTCACGCGGTGCGGTGAATTTCCGTCTCACCATCAATGCCCGCGACAACGCCTATCACTCCGGAAACTGGGGCGGCCTGCTGACCAATCCGGGGACGCAGCTGGCAAACGCGCTGGCCTGTCTGGTGAATCAGCACGGCCAGTTGCAGGTTTCTGCGCTGAAACCGCCTGCGGTCAGTGACGCTATCCGCGAAATTCTCAGCGATGTGGACGTCGGCGATGGCAAAAACGATCCGAAGATTGACCTGAACTGGGGCGAGGAAGGTCTCACGCCTGCCGAGCGTCTCTATGCGTGGAATACGCTGGAAGTGCTGTCCTTCCTGACCGGCAATCCGCAGCGCCCGATGAACGCCATTCCCGGCTCCGCGACGGCGGTGTGTCAGCTGCGTTTTGTCGTCGGCACCGACTGGCAGAATCTTGCAGAGCACGTCCGTGCGCACCTGGATGCACACGGTTTCCCGCAGGTTGAGGTGGAATTTATGCGTGGCTCACCGGCCACCCGCTTCGACCCGACCGATCCTCTGGTGGACTGGGCGCTGAATATCATGCAAATAACAACCGGTAAAAAGCCGGCATTGCTGCCGAATCTCGGCGGTTCGCTGCCTAACGATGTCTTCGCCGATATTCTCGGTTTACCGACGTTATGGGTGCCGCACTCTTATCCGGCCTGCGGTCAGCACGGCGTGAATGAACACATGCTGATCCCCGTTGCGCGCGAAGGGCTGGCGATCATGACCCATCTGCTTTGGGATCTCGGTGAAAACGGTGCGTCCGTTCTGGCCCGTCACCACGCCCATACAGGAGGTGTGCAATGAGCCAGTTAAGCGCCAGTTCCGCTTCCGTCAGCACCACGGCTGAGAAACCGAGCCTGTTGAAAACCCTTTTTGCGACCTGTATCGGGAACGCGCTGGAGTGGTTTGATATCGCCATTTACGGCTTTTTCGCCAGCTACATTGCGCATGCCTATTTCCCGACGTCCGACCCGACCGTTTCACTGTTGCTGGCGTTCGGCAGCTTCGGGGTTTCATTCCTGATCCGGCCACTCGGCGCAATCGTTCTCGGTGCGTATGCCGACAAACACGGACGTAAAGCGTCGCTGCTGATGTCCATCAGCCTGATGATGATTGGCGGCTTAATCATTGTGCTCACACCGTCCTACGCCACTATAGGCATGGCCGCTCCGCTGCTGATCCTCGCGGCACGCCTGATTCAGGGCTTCTCGGCGGGTGGTGAGTTCGGCAGCTCAACGGCGTTTCTGGTTGAACATTTCCCCGAACGCAAAGCGTTTATCGCCAGCTGGCAGTTCGCCACGCAAGGTGCAAGTACCTTGCTGGCCTCTGCATTTGGCCTGGGGTTGTCTGCCATTCTGAGTGAAACGCAGTTGCAGGACTGGGGATGGCGCATTCCGTTTATTTTCGGTCTGCTGATTGGCCCGGTCGGTTTGTATATCCGCCGCCATATCAAAGAATCGGAAAGCTTCAGTAAAGCCGAGAAAACCGCGTCGCCGCTGAAAGAAATCGTGCGCTCGCAAAAAGGCCTGTTCTTTACGGCTATCGGCCTGATGGTGGTTTCCACTGCCATCAACTACATGCTGAACTATGTACCGACGTACGCTACAAAAACGTTGCATTTGCCTGCTTCCGCGGGCTTTAGCGCCACGTTATCGGCGGGGATTATCCTGACCGTCGTTACGCCGGTGATGGGGCTGTGGGCGGAGAAAATCGGTCGTCTGCCGCTGATGTGGGGCTCGCTTATCCTGCTGTTGCTGACCATTTATCCGGCCTTCTGGCTGATGCTGCAATACACATCGGCGCTGTCCTTACTGCTGCTGATAAGCTGGCTGGCGTTGCTGAAATCGGTGTATTTCTCCACAGTGCCGTCGATGATGGCGGATTTGTTCCCGATCACCACCCGCGCCAGCGGCATGGCGATCAGCTACAACGTGGCGGTCACCGTGTTCGGCGGCTTTGCGCCGTTCATCTGTACGCTGCTGATTTCCGCCACCGGCAGCAGCCTGGCGCCAGGTTACTACCTGATGATGGTCGCCCTGCTCAGCGTCTGGGCACTGTTTAAAGCGCAGAAAACACAGCGCTGATTTTCCGTAATCCCATTTAGCGGCGGGGAAACCTGTCGCTGAGTGTTACGCTTAACCCTTCGCAAAACCCCTTCACCTGCCCTATAGTCATTGCCATTGTGCTGGCTAACGTTCTGTTTATTTACCCTTTTCAAATGAGGAGTTCTGAATGATCACCCTGTGGGGCCGCGATAACTCAACGAATGTGAAAAAAGTCCTGTGGTTACTGGATGAACTGAAACTGCCTTTTCAGCAAATTAACGCCGGGGGCGCTTATGGTAAAAATCATGAGCCACTTTATCTGTCACTCAATCCGAACGGACTGGTGCCTTGCCTGCAGGATGATGATTTTGTCTTATGGGAATCGAATGCCATTTTGCGTTATCTCGCCGAACGCGCAGGCAATGAAGCATTCTGGCCTTCTGATCTGCGGGCTCGCGCAAGCGCGGATAAATGGCTGGACTGGACCGCAAACACCCTGACCATTCCTTTCCGTCAGGTCTTTCTGACGCTGGTTCGCGTTCCCGAACCGGAGCGTGATATGAATCTGGTGGCGACAGGCATGGAGGCATTTGAAAAACACTGGGCGATTGTCGACAAGGTGCTGGCGCAGCAGGCATGGTTATCTGGCGAACATTTCGGGCTCGGGGACATCCCGCTGGCGATCTACGCCTACGCCTGGTACGGGCTGAATATTGAACGTCAGGCCCATCCGAATGTAGAGCGCTGGTATAAGCAAATCACCCAGCGCCCGGATTTCCAGAAACGCGTGATGATCCCGCTAACGTAGACTTAAACATAAAAGGCGTGCCGCAACGATACGCCTTTTTTAGCATCCGGCAGTTACTGGCCCGGCGACACCTTCAGCAGTTTCCCGTCACTTTCATCCGTCAGCACATAAACAAAACCGTCCGGCCCGACCTGTACTTCGCGAATACGCTCATTGCGGTCGCTTAGCAGACGTTCTTCATGGGTAATTTTTTCGCCGTCTACGGTCAGACGGATCAGCGATTTCCCGGCCAGCGCGCCCGCAAACAGCGAGTTTTTCCACTGCGGGAATTTCTGCGCGTTATAAAATGCCATGCCGCTCAGCGCCGGAGAAATTGCCCAGTAATAAATCGGATCTTCAGCGCCCGCCAGCGTGGTGCCTTTCGCTTCCGGGATAGGCTGCCCGGAATAGTTAATCCCAAACGTCGCCAGCGGCCAGCCGTAATTTTTTCCCGCTTTCGGCAGGTTCACCTCGTCCCCGCCGCGCGGCCCGTGCTCCGTTTCCCATAACGCACCGCTCCACGGATTCACCGCCAGCCCCTGCGGATTGCGGTTGCCGTAAGTCCAGATCTCCGGCTTCGCGTTTTTGTCACCTGCAAACGGATTATCCTGCGGAATGCCACCTTCCGGCGTCAGACGCAAAATCTTGCCTTGCAGCTGATTCAGGTGCTGAGCGTTGAGGCGCTGATTATTATCCCCGACTGACAGGAAAATATTGCCCTGCGCATCGAAAGCCATGCGCCCGCCCAGATTAATGCCGCTTTCCAGCGCCGGTTGCTGCACAAAAATCACTTTAAAATCCGTCAGACTTTGCTTGTCTGCCGACAACGTGCCATAGCCGAGCGCCGCGTGAGGCTCGCCCTTTTCACCCGGCTGCGCGAAAGAGAGATAAACCCGGCGGTTGTTAGCAAAATCCGGCGACAGGCGCACATCCCACAGCCCCGCCTGCCCGCTGACCCACACGCGCGGCACGCCTTTGAGCGGCGCGGAAAGTGCCTGGTCTGGCTGCCACAGACGCAGCTGGCCGCTGCGCTCAGTAATCAGCGCCCCTTGCGACTGCGGCAGAAATGCCAGCGACCACGGGTGATCCAGACCTTTCGCCAGTTCGGTGACCTCCGCGCGGGCAATCGCAAAGGGAACCGGCGATTTCGGTGCGGCAAATGCGTTCTCCGCCAGAAGTGAGGTTGAGAAAACGAATAAAGCGGCAGCGCGGAAAGAATATGACATCAGGCTTCTCCCGGAGACATTGATCAGCGTTGAATGTTCAGTTTAGGCCATGTACCTGATTTTGCTCAGCGCCACTCAGCGTTCTATAACCAACAGGAATAACGCCAGCCGGAAATATACTATCAACAAAGCATTCCCTCCTTCTTAACATACCGGTAGACTTCGTTGTCACAATGGACGTCCAGACAGACGGACTTCCAAACATCCTCAATTTGGTCCGTTCTTTTTGTTCCGAATTTTTATGCCAAAAAACATCTGTGAAACACACATCGCACCCGACGACGGAGTTGTTAAATAATGAAAAAAATATCCGCATCCCTGCTGGCGCTTAGCCTGTTCTCCGCCCTGCCCGCGTTTGCCGCTGATGCCCAGCTGGCACCGGTTCCGGCTGCGATTGCACAACACAACGGCCCGGTGCGCATTGCCGTTATCCGTAACCTCGGCTCCGATGACAACACCACGCAATTTCTCGCGGGAGCCATCAAGCAAGGCCATGCGCTGGGCTTTAAAGTCGATACATTCCTGAGTAACGGCGACGACGCCAAGTTTCAGGATTTCGTGAATCAGGCCATCAGCCAGAAATACGACGGAATAATCCTGTCGCAGGGCCGTGGACCGTATTCCGAAGCGCTGGCAAAACGCATTGCCGCCGCGGGCATTGCGGTTTCAGCGTTTGATACCGAAGTCCCGGATACTATTGCGGGCGTCACCGTCACCCGTCAGGACGACGCGTCTCTGGCGAAAGCCTCCGTCGGCCAGCTGGTTAAAGATTTCAACGGCAAAGCCAACATCATCAAACTGTGGGTGGCCGGGTTCCCGCCAATGGAACGCCGCCAGAAAACTTACGAAGCCATCCTGAAAGAGAACCCGGGCATTCACCAGCTTGAGTCTATCGGCGCGGTTTCTTCAGACGTTCAGGGCGACACCGCCAACAAAGTCGGGGCGATTCTGGCGAAGTATCCGAAAGGCCAGATTGATGCCATCTGGGGTTCCTGGGATGCCTTCAGCCAGGGGGCTTACAAAGCGCTGAAAGAAAATGGCCGGACTGAAATCAAACTCTACAGCATTGATGCCTCGAATCAGGATCTGCAACTGATGCGCGAGAAAGGCAGCCCTTGGTTGTTCACGGCGGCGGTGGATACGCAACTGATCGGCGCAGTAAACCTGCGTATTGTGGCGCTGAAAATTGCTGGTGAAAAAACGCCGCAGACTTATGAATTCCCGGCGCAGACGATTCCGCAATCCCTGCTGGTCAGCCAGCCGGATGGCCTGAACGTCAGCGGCCTGAGCAAAATCATTCCGGGCTGGGGGAAATCAGAAGATTTCACCGCGCCATGGTTTGCCACGCTGGAAGCAAAATACAAAAAGTAATTGCCTCAGACCTCCCGGAAACGGGAGGTTATTTCATCACTTATCCCCTCCTTGCGTTACCGTTTCCCCCCTGCGATCACAGAAATAAAGAAACATAATTTCAGAATTAAAAATCTCAATAGCCGCAACCGCTTACAACCGTTAAAACCTGTACTCTCCCTTTTCATATGGACATTGAAGCAATGAGTACAGAAATCCTTTCGGTCAAGGAAAAGATTGGATATGGATTAGGCGACGCCGCCAGTCATATCATTTTTGATAATGTCATGCTGTACATGATGTTTTTCTACACCGACATTTTCGGCATTCCCGCCGGATACGTCGGCACCATGTTCCTGCTGGCCCGCGCACTCGATGCTATCTCTGACCCCTGCATGGGATTGCTGGCTGACCGCACCCGCACGCGTTGGGGCAAGTTCCGCCCTTACGTCCTGTTCGGCGCGATCCCTTTCGGCATCGTCTGCGTCTTCACCTACACCACGCCGGAACTGAGCATGACCGGCAAAATGATCTACGCCGCCATCACTTACACGCTGCTCACGCTGATGTATACCGTGGTCAACATTCCGTATTGCGCACTCGGCGGTGTGATTACCTCGAACCCGACACAGCGTATTTCGCTGCAATCCTACCGCTTCGTGCTGGCGACGGCGGGCGGCATGCTGAGCACCGTGCTGATGATGCCGCTGGTAAAACTCATTGGCGGCGAAAATCAGGCGCTGGGTTATCAGGGCGGCATTGCCGTACTGGCGATTGTCGCGGCCATCATGCTGGCAATCTGTTTTGCCACGACCAAAGAGCGTATCGATCCGGGCAAACCGACCGGCACCATGCGCGAGGATTTGCGCGACATCTGGCATAACGATCAATGGCGTATTGTGGGGCTGCTGACCATCCTTAACATCATCGCCGTGGCGGTACGCGGCGGCGCCATGATGTATTACGTCACCTATATTCTCGGCAATCCGCTGCTGTTCGTCTGGTTCCTCGGCGTCTATTCCGTCGGCAATCTGTTCGGCAGCGCACTCGCCAAACCGCTCACCGACTGGAAATGCAAAGTGAGCGTGTTTTGGTGGACCAACGCTATTCTTGCCGTACTCAGCGTCGCTATGTTCTTCCTGCCGGTTCATGGCAGCCTCGCGATGTTTGTGTTCATCTTTGTTATCGGCGTACTGCATCAGCTGGTGACGCCAATTCAGTGGGTCATGATGTCCGACACCGTCGATTACGGTGAATGGACCGACGGCAAACGCCTGACCGGTATCAGCTTTGCGGGGACCTTATTTGTACTCAAACTCGGTCTGGCATTGGCGGGCGCGATGATCGGCTGGATGCTGGCCGGTGCCGGTTATCAGTCCGGTGCTGCCACGCAGAACGCGACCACGCTGGCCTGCATCGTCGCGCTGTTCACGCTGGTGCCCGCCGCCTGTTACCTGCTGAGCGCGATCATCTGCAAGCGTTATTACATCCTGCGCACGCCGCTGCTGCGCCGCATCCTTGACGAAGTTGCGCAAGGCATCCGCCGCAATCAGCAAGAATTTATGAAATGACATTTTTTGACTTAACGGAATATGCCCCAAATCATTCGTGCTGAATCAAGGCGACAGCTGCCAACGCACAGTCAGTGCGAAGGATGAAGGGCAAAAGGAGGACATAATGAAGATAAGTGACGGCAACTGGTTGATACAAGAGGGTTTAGTTTTAACGCACCCTTTACAGGTATTCGAAGTTCAGCGCGCCGGAAACGAAATGGTGATTTACGCGGCGCCGAAAGACGCCTCTGAGCGCGCCAGCCAGCTCGATTCCCCGCTGTTTACGCTGCGTTTTTTCTCGCCGCAAACCGGTGTGATTGGCGTACGCATTACCCATTTTGACGGCAAAACGGACAAGGGCCCGCATTATCCGCTAATCCAATCCGACACACCGGAACTGCGCTTTGAAGACAATGCGGAATTTGCTGCATTGCACAGCGGTTCGCTGAGCGTCCGCGTGACCAAAGGCGATAACTGGACGCTCGATTTCCTGCGCGATGGCCGCCGAATTACCGGCAGCGTGGCGAAATCCAACGGTTACGTGCAGGACAACAAATCGCACAAAACCTACATGATGGAGCGGTTGGATCTGGGCGTCGGCGAAACGGTTTACGGGCTGGGAGAACGCTTCACCGCGCTGGTTAAAAACGGGCAAACCGTCGAAACCTGGAACCGCGACGGCGGCACCAGCACCGAGCAATCCTACAAAAACATTCCGTTCTATTTGACAAACCGCGGCTACGGTGTGCTGGTGAACCATCCGGAATGCGTGTCGTTTGAAGTCGGTTCCGAGAAAGTGTCGAAAGTGCAGTTCAGCGTGGAAGGCGAATACCTCGAATATTTCGTCATCGACGGTCCGACGCCGAAAAAAGTACTCGACCGTTATACGCGCCTGACCGGCCGCCCTGCGCTGCCGCCCGCCTGGTCATTTGGCCTGTGGCTGACCACATCCTTCACCACCAATTACGACGAAGCAACGGTCAACAGCTTTATCGACGGCATGGCCGAACGCAATCTGCCGCTGCACGTTTTCCATTTCGACTGCTTCTGGATGAAAGCTTTCCAGTGGTGCGATTTTGAATGGGATCCGCAAACTTTCCCGGATCCTCAGGGCATGTTGCAGCGCCTGAAAGCACGCGGTCTGAAAATCTGCGTGTGGATAAACCCGTACATCGGGCAGAAATCTCCGCTGTTCCACGAAGGCAAAGAGAAAGGGTATCTGCTCAAACGTCCGGACGGCCGCGTATGGCAGTGGGATAAATGGCAGGCCGGGATGGGCATTGTCGATTTCACCAATCCGCAGGCCTGCGAATGGTACGCCGGACACCTGAAACGGCTGGTGGATATGGGCGTGGATTGCTTCAAGACAGACTTCGGCGAGCGCATTCCTACAGATGTGGTCTGGCACGACGGCTGCGACCCGCAGAAAATGCACAACCATTACGCGTTTGTGTACAACAAGCTGGTGTACGAAACGTTGCAGGATAAACTCGGCGCATCCGAAGCCGTGCTGTTTGCCCGTTCGGCCTCCGTGGGCGCGCAGCAATTCCCGGTTCACTGGGGCGGCGACTGTTACGCCACTTACGAATCCATGGCGGAAAGCCTGCGCGGTGGCCTGTCCATCGGGTTATCCGGGTTCGGGTTCTGGAGCCACGACATCGGCGGTTTCGAAAACACCGCACCGGCACATATCTACAAACGCTGGTGCGCCTTCGGCCTGCTGTCGAGCCACAGCCGCCTGCATGGCAGTAAATCCTATCGTGTACCCTGGGTTTATGACGACGAAGCCTGCGATGTGGTGCGCCAGTTCACGCAACTGAAGTGCCGCCTGATGCCGTATCTGTATCCGGCCTCCGCGCAGGCCGCTAAAAGCGGAACGCCGGTCATGCGCGCCATGATGCTGGAATTCCCGGAAGATCCGGCCTGCGATTATCTCGACCGGCAATACATGCTCGGCGATGACCTGCTGGTTGCGCCGGTCTTCAGTGAACAAGGCGACGTGGATTTTTATCTGCCTCAGGGCCGCTGGACGCACCTGCTCAGCAACGAGGTGGCACAAGGTTCACGCTGGCACCGTCAGCAGCATGGCTTCGACAGCCTGCCACTGTACGTCCGCCCGAACACGTTACTGGCGACAGGCAGCAACAGTGAAAAACCGGATTACGACTACAGCGAGCGTCCGGAATTCCATCTGTTCGAGCTGGAAGATGGCGCAATTGCTGAGAGCCGTCTGACCGACCTGCATGGGAATGTGGTCTTTACGCTGAACGCACACCGCAGCGGTAATACGCTGACGCTGACCACGGAAGGCCAGGCAACCGGCTGGACGTTGTGCCTGCGCAATATTCACAGCGTCTCGAAATGCAGTCTGGCGACCACTTCGGCGACAGCGCAAGGAATACGCGTGACGCCGGAACACGACAGCCATCAGTTTGTTATTGTTTTATAAATGACGTTATAAAAACCGTCATATCAGCCTTAATACACAGCCCCGTCGCGAGTTCAGCGCGGGGCTTTTTTCTGGCTTTAGCACTCTGATTTATACGTCCTGATAGACGCTTTCGCCGTGAATACTGCGGTACTCTTTCGGTGTCATTTCATAGCCTTTCCTGAATACTGAATAGAAATATTGCAGTGACGGATACCCGCACATTTGCGAGATCTCATTGATGGAAATCGACGTGGCGGCCAGAAGGTTACGGGCGCGGTCGAGCTTTTCTTCGTGGATCACGCCGTGAATGGTTTGCCCGGTTTCATCTTTAAAACGCTTCTCCAGGTTAGATCGTGACATGCCGATAGCGTCCAGAACCTGCTCGACTTTGATGCCTTTACAAGCGTGATAACGGATGTAATGCATCGCCTGAATCACCGCCGGATCCCGCAAAGAGCGGAAATCCGTTGAACGACGTTCGACGACTTTGACCGGAGGAACCAGAATGCGCTGCAACGGCAGGTCGCGCTGATCCAGCAACTGATGCAGAAGTTTTGCCGCGCGATAGCCCATCTGCCGCGTGCCCTGCACCACGGAAGACAACGCCACGCGGGAAAGATAGCGGGTTAATTCCTCGTTATCGATTCCAATGACGCTGAGCTTTTCAGGCACGGGAATATTCAGATGTTCACAGACCTGCAATAAATGCCGGGCGCGGGCGTCGGTGACGGCGATAATGCCGGTTTGCTGCGGCAGCGTTTGTATCCAGTCCGCCAGCCGGTTTTGCGCGTGCTGCCAGTTCTCCGGTGCGGTTTCCATTCCCTGATACACCACGCCCTGATACTGCTCGGCTGACACCAGTTTCCTGAAAGCAAATTCGCGCTCCTGCGCCCAGCGTTTTCCGCCCGCATCGGGCAAGCCGTAAAAGGCAAAACGGTTGATGCCCTTCTCTTTCAGGTGCATAAAAGCGGCTTCGACCAGCGCGTGGTTATCGGTCGCGATGTAGTGAACCGGCGGGTAATCTTCTTCCCGATGATAAGACCCGCCGACACCGACAATCGGCACGTTAAGATCTTCGAGCAGGGTTTCAATTTCGCGGTCATCAAAGTCTGCGATGACACCGTCGCCCAGCCAGTCTTTAATGTTGTCGATACGGCAGCGAAAATCCTCTTCAATGAAGATATCCCAGTCGCTTTGCGAGGCCTGCAAATATTCGCCAACGCCTTCCACAACCTGACGGTCGTAAACTTTGTTCGCGTTAAATAACAGCGTGATCCGATAGCGTTTCTCAAACATGCCTGTTTCTCACCGATGATCAAATAGGCTAAAGCCCTGTTCAAATGCGCGCATGAACAGGGCGGGTTACATGGGTCTGGTGGTCAATAGCACAACGCCGGTTCTGCGTGGCGTTGGCAATCATAATATGTGAAGCTCCTCGGAGTTTTGTGAGTGACTGTCCGTAAACGTACGATTTACCGGCGGTGTTATGCGCGGCGCTTAGTCGCAGAATCCATCCACACCGCCAGCAGTAAAATCGCGCCTTTGACGATGTACTGCCAGAACGTCGGGACATCGAGCATGCTCATGCCGTTATCGAGCGACGCCATGATAAACGCGCCCATCACCGCACCGGCTACGCTGCCGACACCCCCGGCCAGGCTGGTGCCGCCAATGACACAGGCCGCAATCGCATCAAGCTCAGCAATGTTACCTGCTGATGGCGAACCTGCGCCCAGACGTGAGCTCAGAATTAACCCGGCAATCGCCACCATCAGGCCGTTGATGGCAAATACCGCCAGCTTACTGCGCTCGACGTTAACACCCGACAGTCTGGCGGCTTCGATGTTGCCGCCAATAGCATAAATACGGCGGCCAAAGGACGTGCGCGATGCCATGAACATTCCGCCGAGCATCAGCGCCACCAGAATCAGCACCGGCGTCGGTACGCCGCGATAATCGTTGAGCAGATAAATCGCGCCCAGCGCAATAATTGCAGTCAGCGCCTGACGGGTGACGTGGCTTTTCGCCGCCGTGACCGGCAGGCCGAGCGCAGCACGCTGGTTGCGGCGGCGCCATTGCCAGCCGATAAACAACGCTAAAGCAACTGCGCCGATGCCAAAGCCGAAGGAGTCGGGCAGATAACTCTGGCCGATTAAGGACATCGCCGGCGTGGTCGGCGCGACGGTCGTCCCGCTGGTGATCCCAATCAAAATGCCACGAAACGCCAGCATTCCGGCGAGGGTTACGATAAACGAAGGCACTTTGCGGTAAGCCACCCACCAGCCGTTCCATGCACCCAGTAGCAGTCCCAGCGCCAGCGTGACGATAATGGTCACCGGTAACGGCCAGCCTAACCAGACGTCAAAAATGGCCGCTGCGCCACCGAGCAGGCCCATCATCGAACCGACGGACAAATCGATTTCGGCAGAGATAATCACAAAGACCATGCCCACAGCCAAAATGCCGGTGATGGCGGTCTGGCGCAGCAGGTTGGAAATGTTACGCGCACTGATATACGCGCCATCAGTTGTCAGGCTGAAAAAAACGATGATCACTGCAATGGCCGCCAGCATGACAAAAACCTGAAGGTTGATGCTCTTCAGCTTAGGTACAGACAATGCACGGCCGTTTTCACCCTCGCCCGCCGCAGCGGATGGGTTTCCCGGTTGGGGAAATTTAGACATGAGCTTCACTCCTCAGGGCAGCTTCCATAACCTGTTCCTGACTTAAGTTATTGTTATCCAGACAGGCCTTTACCTGCCCGAGATGCATAACCACTATGCGGTCGCTGAGCCCCAGCACTTCGGGTAATTCGGAGGAAATGACAATAATCGCCATCCCCTGTGCCGCCAGCTGGGCGATCAGTTTGTAGATTTCATGTTTCGCCCCGACGTCGATGCCGCGCGTCGGCTCGTCGAGAATTAAGATTTTGGGTTTGAGTAACAGGCAACGGGCAAGAATGGCTTTTTGCTGATTACCGCCGCTGAGACGACCAATCGCCAGCTCAGGCGAGGACGTTTTAATCTTGAGCTGTCTGACCGATTCGCTGATGGTGTGCTGCTCCTGCGCTTCGCGCAGCACACCACCGCCGCTGAACTGGTCTAATGCCGCCAGCGTGATATTGCTGCCCACCGCCATTACCGGCACAATGCCGTCGCGTTTGCGATCTTCCGGCACCATCGCCAGGCCCCGGCGCATGGCGTCACGGCAACCGCTGATTTCCACCTTCTCTCCGCCAAGCCAGATATCCCCGCTCCAGCGCCCCGGATAAACACCGAATAAACACTCCATCGTTTCTGTTCTCCCGGCCCCGACCAGCCCTGCCACGCCAAGCACCTCGCCTTTATGCAGTGTAAATCCGGCGTTATCGACGCGTTTGATGTGGCGGTTTACCGGATGCCAGGCCGTGAGATTTTCGACGCGGAGCACTTCCTCGCCAATCTGGCGTTCACGGGGAGGAAACAGCTCGGTCAGCTCACGCCCTACCATCATCGAAATAATGTCTTTTTCCGACGTGCTGGCAGCCTCACAGGTCGCAATGTGCCGACCGTCGCGGATCACACACAGCTTGTCCGAAATGGCTTTGACCTCATTGAGCTTGTGCGAAATATAAATACAGGCGATATCGTGATGCCTCAGGTCGCGGATAATATCGAGAAGCACGGCCGTTTCGCTTTCGGTAAGCGACGCGGTCGGTTCATCCAGCACCAGCAAACGCACCTGTTTGTTCAGCGCTTTGGCGATTTCCACCAGTTGACGCTGACCCAGGCCGAGTTCACCCACCGGCGTATGCGGGTCAATATCCAGCTTCACCTGCGCCAGCATGCGCTGGCAGCGCAAATACATATTGTCAGTATCAAGCATTCCGTAACGGCCCCACTCGTTACCCAGAAACATGTTTTCCAGCACGCTGAGTTGTTTCACCAGCGCCAGCTCCTGATGAATAATCGCAATCCCTTTTTGTTCGGTATCGCGTATCCCTTTTGCGGTCAGACGCTCCCCTGCGAAATAAATTTCCCCTTCATACGTGCCGCCGGGATAAATACCGCATAACACTTTCATTAATGTGGATTTACCGGATCCATTCTCTCCGCACAGTGATAACACTTCCCCGGCCGATAACGTCAGGCTGATATTATCTACGGCTTTGACCGCGCCAAATTTCTTGGTGATATTGCGCATATCCAGCAGTGCTGATTTTTCATATTTCTCTGGCATAGTATTTTATCCTGATAAAAACAACACGCCGCAAAGACGTGTTGTTTTCATAGAAAATATTGAAAAATTAAAGGTCGGATTTTTTATGGAATCCGTCAGCCACCACGGTACTTTCGATATTATTTTTATCGACCTGAATCGGTGTTAATAAATAAGAAGGGACTTCTTTTTTCCCGTTATTTAACGTGGCGTTAGATTTTGGTGTTTCCCCCTTGCCTAACTGAACAGCAATTTCCGCCGCATCGTTGGCCAGTTTTGTGATGGGTTTATACACCGTCATGGTCTGTGTGCCAGCTTCGATACGTTTGATAGCGGCCAGATCCGCGTCCTGCCCGGAAATGGCAACTTTGCCCGCCAGACCCTGTGCGGATAAGGCCTGAACCGCACCGCCCGCCGTGGCATCGTTGGACGCCACAACCGCATCAATCTTGTTGTTATTGGCTGTCAGCGCGTTTTCCATGATCTTCAGCGCATTCTCCGGTAGCCAGCCGTCGGCCCACTGATCGCCGACCACTTTGATCTTTCCGTCTTTGATTAACGGATTCAGCACTTTCATTTGCCCTGCGCGGAACAGCTTGGCGTTGTTATCCACTGGCGAGCCGCCCATCAGGAAGTAATTACCCTGCGGCACGCGGTCTACCAGGCTTTGCGCCTGAAGCTCGCCCACTTTTTCGTTATCAAACGAGATATAAAAATCGATATCGGCGTTGTTGATCATACGGTCATAGGCCAGCACTTTGATGCCTTCACGCCTGGCTTCGGCTATCACGTTGCTCAGCACTTCACCGTTATAAGGAATGATGACCAGCACATCGACGCCCCGGTTAATCATATTCTCGATCTGCGCCATCTGTGTTTCTTCATTGCCATTGGCAGACTGAACAAAAACATCCGCGCCCAGCGTTTTGGCTTTAGCCACGAAAATATCGCGGTCTTTTTGCCAGCGCTCTAAACGTAAGTCATCAATTGCCATACCAATTTTAATTTCTTTCGCGAGCCCTGACTGGCTGAACAATACTAAAGCGGCACAGGCAGAAAGAATTATTTTATTCATTTTCATCATGTCAGACCTTTTATAAGAATAAGAAGCGGCAGATACAGAGAAACTCGTACAGAAATGACCCAAAGATTGTTGACGCTGGGTTATTAATCGGCAATTGCAGATTTTAATCACTGCGTTATGTTTTTTTGTTTATTCTCGGAATTATGATGGGGATCATGGTTTGATTGTAATAAACACAACATAAGTGCAATTATTCTCGAGGCATCATGGAGAACGAATAAAAACGCTAAACAGAACGGCTTATTTATGCGATCTGACGCACACTTAATAATTCTATTAATTTGAGTGTGAAATAACGTAATTGTGAGAAGCGCCGTCAACTCCGAAGATAGAAGCTCAGCCTCCCAGTCCCGCTGGGCCCGTTTTCAAGGAGTTATTCAATGCACGCATATTTCGACAAGCTCGACGCCGTTCGCTACGAAGGTGCTAACAGCACTAACCCGCTGGCATTCCGTCATTACAACCCTGAAGAAGTGATCCTCGGCAAAACCATGGCTGAGCATCTGCGTTTTGCGGCGTGTTACTGGCACACATTCTGCTGGAATGGTAACGATATGTTCGGCGTGGGCGCTTTTGACCGCCCGTGGCAGCAACCCGGTGATGCGCTGGAACTGGCAAAACGCAAAGCCGACGTGGCTTTCGAATTCTTCAAAAAACTGAACGTCCCTTACTACTGCTTCCACGATGTCGATGTCTCGCCGGAAGGCGCAACGGTCAAAGAATACATTAATAACTTCGCTATCATGACCGACGTTCTGGCGCAAAAACAGGAATCCAGCGGCGTAAAACTTTTGTGGGGCACGGCTAACTGCTTCACCAATCCCCGCTACGGCGCGGGTGCGGCCACCAATCCCAATCCGGAAATCTACAGTTGGGCAGCCACACAGGTGGTTCACGCGATGAACGCCACCCAACAACTGGGCGGCGAAAATTACGTGTTGTGGGGTGGCCGTGAAGGTTACGAAACCCTGCTAAATACTGACCTGCGCCAGGAACGCGAACAGCTTGGCCGCTTCATGCAAATGGTCGTTGAACACAAGCACAAAATCGGTTTTCAGGGCACGTTGCTTATCGAACCAAAACCGCAGGAACCGACCAAACATCAGTACGATTATGACGTGGCTTCTGTATACGGTTTCCTGAAACAATTTGGGCTGGAAAAAGAGATCAAAGTGAACATCGAAGCTAACCACGCCACGCTGGCGGGTCACTCTTTCCATCATGAGATTGCCAATGCGATTGCGCTGGGGATCTTCGGTTCCGTGGATGCCAACCGCGGCGACCCGCAGTGCGGCTGGGATACCGACCAGTTCCCGAACAGCGTCGAAGAAAACGCGCTGGTGATGTATGAAATCATTAAAGCGGGCGGCTTCACCACCGGCGGCCTGAACTTCGATTCCAAAGTACGTCGTCAGAGCACCGACAAATATGACCTGTTCTACGGTCATATCGGCGGCATGGACACCATGGCGCTGGCGCTTAAAGTCGCCGCCCGCATGATTGAAAGCCGCGAGCTGGATAAACACGTCGCACAGCGTTACGCGGGCTGGAACACCGAGTTCGGTCAGCAGATCCTGCAAGGTAAAATGTCGCTGGAGTCCCTGAGCCACTACGCGCAGCAACATGCGTTAGCGCCTCAGCATCAGAGCGGCCAGCAGGAACGTCTCGAAAATCTGGTTAACCGTTATCTGTTTGGTTAATTTACCAGGATGGAAAACGCCCTGCTGCCCGAGGTTTGCAGGGCGTGGAACGTTCAGGAAACGGGTTAACCCATCAACCTTCTCCCGCGCGCCCATGTTGTCATCACCGCCCTGCGTGGAGCAGGAAAAAGGAAAATGTATGTATCTTGGTCTGGATCTGGGCACCTCTGGCGTGAAAGCCATTTTACTCAGCGAAGAAGGTCAGGTTGTTGCCAGCCACAGTGAGGCGTTAACCCTTTCCCGTCCGCACCCGTTATGGTCTGAACAAAATCCTGCCGACTGGTGGGCCGTAACGGATAAAGCGGTGACTGCGCTTGCCAAAAAACACGCGCTCAAGGACGTCAAAGCCCTCGGGCTGACCGGCCAGATGCACGGTGCCACTGTGCTTGATGCTCATCAGCAGGTTTTACGCCCGGCGATTTTATGGAACGATGGCCGCAGCTCCAGCCAGTGCGAAACACTGGAAAAAAACGTCCCCGATTCACGCCAGATCACCGGCAACCTGATGATGCCGGGTTTTACCGCGCCGAAGCTGCTTTGGCTGCGTGAGAATGAACCTGAATTATTTGCGAAAATCGATAAGGTTTTATTACCCAAAGATTATCTGCGCTGGCTGATGACCGGCGTTTTCGCCAGCGATATGTCAGACGCGGCGGGCACAATGTGGCTGGACGTCGCAAAACGCGACTGGAGCGAAACGTTGCTGGCCGCCACCGGCCTCACGCGTGATCATATGCCCGCGCTGTTTGAAGGCAATCAGATCACCGGCCACTTGTTACCGGAACTCGCGTCACGCTGGAAAATGGATTCCGTACCGGTGATTGCGGGCGGTGGTGATAATGCGGCGGGCGCGGTGGGCGTCGGCCTCTATAAAACCGGGCAAGCCATGTTATCGCTGGGCACATCCGGCGTTTACTTCGCGGTCAGCGACAGTTTTCTCAGTAATCCGCAGCAGGCCGTCCACAGTTTCTGCCATGCCCTGCCCGATACCTGGCACCTGATGTCCGTGATGCTCAGCGCCGCGTCCTGCCTGGATTGGGCAGCAAAACTCACCGGCACCGCCTCCGTGGGTGAACTCATCAGCCTCGCCGAAAAAACGCCCCCTGCCGCTTCCCCGGTCTGGTTCCTGCCGTATCTTTCCGGTGAACGCACACCGCACAATAACCCGAATGCCAAAGGCACGCTGTTTGGCCTGACGCATGAGCACGGCCAGTCGGATATCGCCCGCGCCGTACTGGAAGGCGTCGGTTTTGCACTGGCCGACGGCATGGATGTGCTTCACGCCACCGGTCTGAAACCGCACAGCATCATCCTGATTGGCGGCGGCGCGCGCAGCCCTTACTGGCGGCAGATGCTGGCAGACATCAGCGGTGAAACGCTGGAGTACCGCACCGGCGGGGATGTCGGCCCGGCACTGGGGGCAGCGAGACTGGCGCAGATCGCTGTGAATGCCCGTAAACCGCTGGCAGAGTTTTTACCACCGCTGCCGCTGGAGCAGGTACATGAGCCGGACATGGCTAAGCACACAGATTATCTCGCGCGACGCGAAGTCTTCAGGGAGTTGTATGTGAGGCTTGAGGGGCTGATGTGATGGTAGATTGACCATCGTGGCAATTCGTAGCTGACCGAGAATATTTCTGTTTTTCAATTGCTGTGATCGCTCAGCGGTTCGCGCCGAAACCGACCAGAGGTGGAAAACCGCGTATTTTTTCGCGCGGTTTGTAATCCAACTGGAAGGAACCGCGCAGCGGCGGGATTTTGCGGCAATAGCCGGAGCCGCTGGAAAATAGCCAGCGAGCGGAAGCGCGCAGTGAAAAAGCGCGGGAGTCCAGAGGGTGCGCGCTTACCAGGGCTTACGCATTAAACTTATCGGGAATAATATCCTTTATATCCATGCAGTTGAATAACAATTCTTCCAT
>NZ_JAEMGT010000015.1:0-75853 GCF_017655185.1 Rahnella sp. ChDrAdgB13
CTGAAAAAGTGGTCATTGATTGCTAATTCATTACTCCGCTGTCGTGGTGTGGGATGCGTTCATCTCATTCCCCTTATGCCAGTACGGAACGCCAGGCGGCGAATTCGATAACGATGATAAAACCCACCGCCATCCACTCCAGCCGGTGAAGTGGATGACCCGGGGATTTTTTTACAACCTGCGGACGTACAACGTAAAACCATGCCCAGCACAGCCCGGTATAAATTATCAGCCGCCAGAGAAAGAGACCGTACCGGTTGGCACTTAGCCAGTCGCGCACCTTATGCCCATCCGGATCGGCCTCAAACAGCAACGAAGCAACCAAAAAAAGCCCCACGGTTAGCGCGAGGATAACCAGAAAAGTCAGCGCGAAACGGCGAGTACGGCCAAAACGACGCTGAGGGGAGACGGGTGTCGTCATTATTGAGGTCCTGATTTCTGGGTCATGTTATTGAAGCCTTGATCCTGACTTCCGCTGTGCTGCTGCAGTCGGCTATCCTGATTACGTACACCCTGACGCTCAAGGGTTGTGAGCAGGCTGTTATTGCTGATGGACTTCCTCAGTGCCATTTCGTTACTCAGCGCGGCCAGCTCCCGGTCGAGCGCATCAACACGACGGTCGCCCTCGGCCAGCGCTTCCGGCTGGTCGGCCGCATTGGGTTCAGACTGGCCTGTTGTCAGCATGCGTCGCATAGTCAGCGCCTGCTCCACGGTGTCCGACATGGCCAGTTCACCGGCGAGGCGCTGTACCAGTGCACCGCTGTCGGGGTCATCCTTCAGTGACTGGATCACGCCGCGGGTCACAACCAGGCTGCCCGTTTTCAGCTTGGCCAGATTATCGGTGGTCGGCGCTTCAGAACCCCCGACCAGTTTGGTTAACTGCTCGAGGTTTTCCTTCGTCGTATCTTCGAGTATCGGTGAAAAACCGGTGCCGGCGACCGTGCTGCCGGCGGCATTTTCATCCCCGCCGCCGCCGCACTCGCTGGCATCACGACAAGTTCGGATCGACCTGTCACCCAGTACTTTCACCACGGCGGTCGCTGCGGCCTCGGAGTTCGGATAACGCTGGCACACGGAACCGTTACAGCTGGAAGCGCCAACGCTGCCATTGCTGGTCACCGGCAGGTTGTTCATCATGTTGTAGCCGGCCTTGGCCAGGTCATGCGTCGGTTTGATTGCCGGCTGACCTTTTCCGCCGCGTTTCTGGCCACCGATCCACGTCGCCCCTTCCTCACCCGTCGCCTTCTGCAGCTTCTGGTCGCTGCTGACGGCATCGCCGTCGCTGGAGGCGACAATGTCCTTGTATTCCTCGGTGACGGCCGCCTGCGTCCATTTATTTCCCATGGTGTAGTCGGCCATTTTATTGGCCATGTTCTGACAGTTAAGCTTGGCTTTATCGAAGCTGAGTCCGGCCTGCAGCACGCCGTTGGTCAGCATTTCGTACAGCCCGGGATTGGCGCGCTGGATAACCATCGCCGGCATACTCGAGACCGCACCGGTAGCGCCCTGAATAACGGTACCCATCAGATCCTTAAAGCCGCTGGTCACACCGTTGAGCTGGTTGCCGACCGTCGTTTTCAGGTCAAAATTACCGCACATCAGGTCGCTGCTCATACCTGCGTTCATGCCTAAACGCGTCATGCTGTTGCGTGACGCGGGCGGCGAGATGACCGAGCCGCCGCCAATGGAGTAAAACAGACCATCGCTGATGGCTCCGTTGGCAGAAGCACCGCTGGAAGAGGCGGTGACCGCAGCATCCGCATACGTCGTGCCACCGATTAACATCACCAGCAGCATCAAAGGAAGAGCGAAATTACTTTTTGTTGGCATTGTCATAATGTGAGTCTCACGAAAAATCGGTGCTGGAAAGGAAAGTCTGCCCGCGTCGCTTGCAGCAGCTGTAGGGTTGCCAGAGCGCCCAGGCATAATTACCGTCCTCAGTGACCGTCGCGTCGCTGTCGGGGAAGACAGCGCAGGTGGTGGAGAGCGTCGGAGAAAGACGCTGCCACTTATGGTTTTGCGTGCCGGTATTCTCTTTCACCGGCGCAGGCGGCCAGTAGCCAGGAGAGCGCTGCCCCACCAGTGGCTGATAGACGTGCAACTGGCCGGTGCGGGTGATGACGTCGGCCACGCGCTGGGCGACGACGGCAGCGGACTTATAACCATCCTCCTGGGTGACAAAGCCGCTGCGCGGATAGATGTTTCCCCACATGTTGCCCCCGGCCTGACTGCCCAGTTCACGCTGGCCGGGGACAAGGGCCTCCGGATACAGGCCTTCGGGGAGGCCGCTTCGCCAAACCAGCGCATCGAGCGAACTGACGAAGTAGGGAACAAAAGGCATGGCGGCGGACTTGCAGGAGTACCCTGGTATCTGTCCCCCGATAAGGGTGGTGGCCGGATGCCCATAGGCGTCGGCATAGCGAAAATGCAGGTTTTGTTTACGCATCCCCGGGGCTTTCATTTCCTGCTGTCCCCCGCCGGCGCTGACGCCGCTGAGTGCGCCCATCAAGCCATTCTCCCCGAGGCCTGCAGCATCACTGACGGTGGACATTTCCGTCCAGGGATTGTCTCCCGGGCCGGAATACGCAGACACCACGACCTCCGGAATAAAATGTTCAACCTTGACGGACGTTTTGACCGAGCAACCCAAAGGCGTACACAGCAACCAGTAGCAGATGCCTTTCACCTTCCAACTGATACAAGAGATGCTGGCCGCACTAGATATCAGACTGGCCGTGTTGACGCTGGCCATGCACAGGCCACTGCCGGTCAACAACGTGGCCAAAAGTAGCCGCCGGGAACGTCGGGAAGTGAGCGTCATTGGTTTGCCCCCTTCAACGTTGCCATATACTCCATGGCCATGCTGACGTCAGTGGTCCCGTAGACCACCCATTTATCGTCAAATACGACCGCCGGATATTTGGTCAGGCCCAGAGACCAGGCCTTCATCAGTCCCTGGTAGGCACCGGCCAGTTGCTGCTGTTGTGCGATAAATTCCGGGTGACTCAGAACGTCACGGGCCTGCCTTTCGGCCAGGGCCGCATTTGCCGGCAGGGTGCCGAATATGCTCGCCTGCAATCGCTCAGGCGCATCGAGGTAAACGACTGGGATATCGGGATGATTCACGGAAACAGGATGGGTGCTGTCGGTATAGATGACGGTGCCGGCACAGGCACTTGCAGACAGCCACAGTGCCGGCAGAAAGACAATCAGTCTTTTCATGGTGAACACTCCTTAAGCGGATAACCCGCCTAAAGTGCGTTGATACGGTATTCACTGTCAGCAAACAACTCTACATCTGACCGCGAAAATTTAATTTCCCTGTTCGCGCCCGCTGCCTGTACAGAACACAATCCTGGAAATGACGACCGCATTCGGTGCCTCAAAAGGGTAAGTAGTTCGTTTTATTTCTCAGGTAAATGCTTTGCGGATCCCCCCATAGTCAGCAGGTAGGGGAACGGCAGAGACTCACCAGCAATATTCGAATCAGGCAGGCATAACAATGAAAAGTATCCGTATATAAAAGATCATATCCGATGACATACGGCTTGTGACAGCAAGAGCGTGGTTACGAGGGTTTGGTTTCCAATACGAGGCATTGAAGTGATGTAGGCGAAGGAATGGTATTGAGCAATAACGCATATTCCCTAAAAATACGCACCAGTTCATCCACATCGCCACTCGCCATTAAAGGCAGAGGTTGCCGGAGCGACCCTTCATTATCAAAACTGGCGTGTAATGCGTTTTTCTCGGTATACAGCACGGAGCGCCCTGCCGGTAACCCGGCCTTCTCCGGCTGTTGCCATTCTCTGGCAGAGAGAAGCTGGTTCTGCCAGCCCCGCTCTTTTAGCGTTTCAATCGCGTAGGTCAGTCTGAACAGGTCTGTTTGTTCTTCGATGACGCTGGTACAAGACCGATACAAATATTCGACGTGCTTTCGCAGGTTGGCATCCGTCCCCCGTCTGCGGCCTCGTTCCAGCAGTAGAGTAAGAGGCAGGGCGTAGTCGAACTATTTCCCGGCCTCTCCTCTCCGAACCGGACTTGCACCTCTCAATGCATCCGGCTCTCCATTTAAACGCTGGCTAATGCCATTGCCACATCTCTATAGCGTGAGGTCAGCGTGTTTCTGGGCTCTGTTCTTAGGTAGGGATTACCCTCGGGCAGACGCCAACGGAATTGCTTCTTGCCTTGTCCTACTAACCGATACAGTATTTCACCGCATAATTTGCCATTATTGGCCTTGCCAAACAAAACCCAGGTTTTGCTTTGACCTGGCTGTGGTGCCTTGCACCATCGGCGCATCAGAGGCTTAATACGGGAGCGGTATTTGTGGGTCAACCAATGAGCCAGTTTCCAGAACACCACCTGGTCGATATGACTGAAAATTTTGACTTTGAAGTCAACGAATTGATAGAAAGTCGCCCAGCCTTTCAGTTTCCGGTTGAGTAATTCAACCATACCGATTTTACTCTCACTGTAGTTACCTGATAAGAGTACCGTCAGTGATGCGGCGAAGTTTCTGGCTTTGACTTTTGGGATTGTCGTTACCACACGCATATCGCCGAAGCGACTTCGCCTGCGGATGATCCGATGCCCCAGAAAAACAAATCCGTCATTTACATGGGTGATTTTGGTCTTTTCCATGTTTAACCGAAGTTTCAGGTTATCTTCGAGCACACAACGGCATTCTTCTCGAATGGCTTGCGCATGTGCTTTGGTGCCTTTAACGATGATAACAAAATCATCGGCGTATCGGCAGTAAGCTACCGCTGGCTTCCATTGCCTGTTTTCTCTGATCGCTTTAGGTCGACCCATCTGGATACTGTGGTTCCAGTGCAGACGCTTTCTCCGAACTTTCGGGCTCAGGTAGTGCTCATGCAGGTACTGATCGAATTCATTGAGCATGATGTTCGACAGCAGAGGTGATATAACCCCACCCTGAGGTACTCCTTCACTGGCAGCTCGGAAAAGCCCTGCATCCACATGCCCCGCCTTGATTACTTTCCACAGCAGTTCCATGAAACGGAGGTCTCTGATCCTACCGCGGACAGCTTTCATTAGCAGGTGATGATGCACTGTATCGAAGTAACTGGACAGGTCGCCCTCAATAACCCATTGCCCCTGCGTTACCGTATTGTCTGCGAGTTGTATTCTCACCGTGCGAATAGCATGGTGGACACTGCGTTCTGGCCGAAAACCATATGAGAGCGTGTGAAAATGACTCTCCCAGATAGGTTCCATTGCCATCAACATGGCTCGTTGAACAATACGATCTCTCAGGGTAGGGATACCGAGCGGTCGCTGTTTGCCGTTGGCCTTGGGGATATAGACCCGTCTGGCCGGCAGCGGTTGATAGTTACCCGAGAGAAGTTCTTCCCTGAGCATGCGCAATTCATCCGCCAGTCTGGCTTGCAATATGAGCTTGTTCACTCCATCGACACCGGGCGTATGAGCGCCCTTTGCGGACAGAGTGATCCGCGCCGCTTCTGCCAGCCAGTCAGGATGCGTTATCAGGCGCAGCAACCGATCGATACGTAGATGCGGTTTCGTTGCTGTCCATATGGCTAACTTGCGTTGCATTTCGCTGATTATCAAAGGTCTTCACCTCGTTAGGTCAGTTAGTTTGCTTGGCAAACACATTTAAACTGCTTCCCTTCGCCATGTAATGGGCTTTCCCCATCTCGGACTACTACGGAAGCTCCGCCAGCCAATGCGTCATCGGAGCCATGCCCCCTTAACATCCGTCATTGACCTTCCCCGGTTTACCTATCTGGACTCAAACATATTGAGGAGGTTGCCCATCGCACTCTTTATCCTTGCTTGCCGCAAGTTGTCAGAAGTCAGCAGTCCGAACTGTGGTAAAGGCTGCTGTCCCAGTGTTCTATATGGCTGTTAGAACACCTTCGTTAGGCAGTTGTGTGCTGCCGGTGCCCTCTGAACGGCTTATCAGATCACGTAAGCCGTGGTGACATTTCAACCCTCAGAGGCGGATTAATGGGTTCATGTTCTTCAACCTTTCAACACTCAGCCTTGAGGATCGTATTGGCTTAGTGATCTCGCCTCAATCCCCGTTGTCAGCGGGTTACATCACCCTGCGGGCATGCCACAGGTCACTGCCGCTCAGGCTCATCATCGTCACAGCCGATGGGGTGTCTCGGTTCCTCATCATGAGTCCCCGATACCACATTCCAGATAGACTCGTGGTTCATATAAGCATCCATGCTCGCCCTGAACTCCGGGCACACACCACACAATGTCCTGTGACACGATTTTAGGAAAACGTTTTTGCTTCTGAGCCTGTGCCAGCCACCGCAGGATAAATAAGTTTTCAGCATAAGAGGAATTGATGCTCCCATCCTGGCGTGCGATATGCAAAGCGGCCAGAGCGCAAAAAGCAAGATGGCCCAAGGCATCGGTAACGGTCTGAGCTGCGGGGGAGTCTGTCAATGTGTGAGGTGTAATCGGTGTCATGTAATGCACATTATCTCAATTCATATCAAACCATGTTAGCGTTTTTCTTGCTACCTGACACCTGAAATGAGACTGAGGACATGGCTGCGTGACACAGTCCCTGCCCGCATCTGGCAAATACAACTTTAGAGTTCATCAATAAATTTCATTTAAGTGGCGAAGTAAATTGTGCTGTTGAAATCGATCAATATCTTTTCGCATTCTCAATAATGCGCCGCCTCACATTTTTTTGATAAAAGTAAAAACCTGATCCTTCGTACTATTGATTGTGTTTTGTACGATTGAGGTCTTAAGTCAAATTGATCATTTACCGCACACCCCTATCCCATAAGGCCTGTAGGGGTTATTGCGAGAAAATTCTTATAAATCATATTGATGATCTATTTTTGTTAAATTCATGACTTGTAAATTTATGTTACATATTTTCATTTCCAATGACCCGCCTAACGTTTCTACACTCCGCCTATAGGGTCTTATCCGAAATTATTCAATTTCAGAAGAATGCCTAAAATCACGTGTCATGCTCGCTGGTGAATGGGTTGTTTCCGCTTAAAGCTCCGGATTTGTTTGCGTCGACGGATGACGTGAGTGGGGAGGTGGTTCTGGCAGGGTTAGCCATTCTTATTAATTTCTCAGTGGCATTGACCGTTTCTATCACTTCATAGAACAGGGACAGCCATGTCTAACTCCTATCAGTCTGAGATCCCCAAAGCGCGCGTCAACATAAAATTGGATTTACACACGGGAGGAAGTCAAAAGAAAGTCGAATTACCCCTCAAGCTGGTCGTTGTGGGTGATTACAGTAATGGCGCTGAACAGCGTGCTGTTTCTGAGCGTGAAAAGGTCAACATTAATAAAAATAATTTCGACAGCGTGTTAGCCGACTTCTCTCCTTCTGTAAATCTCTGCGTTGAAAATACCCTGGCCGGTGACGGCAGCGAAGAAAACGTCAGCCTTTCCTTCGCTCAGATGAAAGACTTCGAGCCTGAACAGGTTGCCCGTCAGATCCCTCAGCTAAAAGCCATGCTGGCCATGCGTAATCTCCTCCGCGACCTCAAAGCCAACCTGCTGGACAACCAGGCCTTCCGTAAAGAGCTGGAGAAAATTCTGGTTGACCCCGCGCTCAGCGCCGAACTGCGCAGCGAACTTTCTGCTCTGGCACCGAAACAGCCATAACGGTCGCGATGACTTAACGGATTAATTAAGGAATGCTGATGTCTGTAAAAAATGAAAACGCTGCAGCTGGCGGTGAGAGTATGGTACTGGAACGTCCGGAAGCGGGCGGTGTGTATGTGTCTCTGTTTGAAAAAATCAACCTGAACCCGGTGTCAGAGCTGAGCGCACTGGATAACTGGCAAGACAGCCAGGCGATGTCTGATGCGACAGCCGATGAGCGTCTGACTGCCGGGATGCAGGTATTCCTAGAGTGCCTGAGCAAAGCGGGTTCGAAGGTTGAAAAGCTGGACAAAACGCTGATTGACCATCATATCGCGGCTCTGGATTTTCAGATTAGCCGTCAACTGGATGCAGTCATGCACCATGAGGCTTTCCAGCGTACAGAATCTTTATGGCGCGGGGCTAAATCCCTGGTCGATAAAACCGATTTCCGTCAGAACGTCAAAATCGAATTACTTGATCTGTCAAAAGACGATTTGCGTCAGGATTTTGAGGACGCGCCGGAAATTATTCAGAGCGGGCTGTATAAACATACATATATTGATGAATACGACACCCCGGGCGGAGAGCCGATTGGTGCGCTGATTTCTGCGTATGAATTCGATGCTTCCGCGCAGGATGTGGCGCTGTTGCGTAATATATCAAAAGTCTCAGCCGCTGCCCATATGCCATTTATCGGTGCTGCGGGTCCGAAATTCTTCCTGAAAGATTCTATGGAAGAAGTCGCCGCCATTAAAGATATCGGCAACTACTTTGATCGTGCCGAATACATCAAGTGGAAATCCTTCCGCGAAACAGATGATTCCCGCTACATCGGTCTGGTGATGCCACGTGTGCTGGGCCGCCTGCCATATGGCCCGGATACCGTGCCGGTGCGCAGCTTCAACTATGTCGAAGAAGTAAAAGGCCCTGATCACGACAAATACCTGTGGACCAACGCATCTTTTGCCTTTGCGGCCAACATGGTGCGCAGCTTTATCAACAACGGCTGGTGCGTACAAATCCGTGGCCCGCAGGCCGGTGGTGCAGTGAAAGACCTGCCTATCCACTTGTATGACCTGGGTACCGGCAATCAGGTGAAAATCCCGAGTGAGGTGATGATCCCCGAAACCCGCGAGTTTGAATTCGCTAACCTCGGCTTCATTCCGCTGTCGTATTATAAAAACCGCGACTACTCCTGTTTCTTCTCGGCTAACTCCGCGCAGAAACCGGTGCTGTATGACACCGCCGATGCCACGGCCAATAGCCGCATCAATTCGCGTCTGCCGTACATCTTCCTGTTGTCACGTATTGCGCACTACCTGAAGCTTATTCAGCGTGAAAACATCGGTACGACCAAAGACCGTCGCCTGCTGGAGTTGGAGCTCAACACCTGGGTACGCAGCCTGGTCACCGAAATGACCGATCCGGGCGACGATCTGCAGGCCTCTCACCCGCTGCGCGATGCGAAAGTGACCGTGGAAGATATTGAAGACAACCCGGGCTTCTTCCGCGTGAAACTCTACGCCGTGCCGCATTTCCAGGTTGAAGGCATGGACGTGAATCTGTCACTGGTTTCCCAGATGCCAAAAGCCAAATCATAAGGCAAGGGGTTATCAGGGATGAAAATTTATCGCCCGCTTTGGGAAGACGGGGCCGCACTGGCCCCGCAACAGTTTCAGCAACAGGCCAGCTGGAACGCGCATATTGCCGACACCGTCGCACAAATGGGGATTGCACACCCCTGGGGCGTGGTGGCGGCAGAGTTTGATGATGCAGCACTGGCGTTGTCGCGTCTGAATGCTATCCGGATGATCGTGCGTTTTCAGGACGGTACCGTGGTAGATTCGAGCCTTGCGGATAATCTTCCGCCCGTCTGTGACCTCTCATCAGCCTCTGGCAGTGATGCCGTTGACGTGGTGGTGGCGCTGCCGCTGATGAACGCTAACGGGGGAAATCTGGACAATGGTCTGGACAGCGACCGTCCGCGTCGCTGGAAAGCAGAACGTGTCGTTGTACAGGAGCTGGCAGGCCATGAAAGTGGCGAACTGGCGATCCTGCGAAACGCCATCACGTTGAGGCTATCGAGTCAGGAAAATACAGCGTATTTAACCTGCCCGGTTGCCCGTCTGGTCCGCAATGCTCAGGGGCTGTGGAGCCGCGACCCGGCATTCATTCCACCGCTCCTTTCTTTATCTGCCAGCCCGCGGCTGGTCGCTGAACTGGGCGATTTGCTCGTGCGCCTGCAGGCGCGCCGCCGCCGTCTGATGGCCATGCGCCGTGAGAGCAATGAGCGGATGGCCGATTTTGCGGTGGCCGACGTGTCGCTGTTCTGGCTGCTTAACGCCCTTAACAGCGCCGAACCGGTACTGGCGGAGCTGCTGCAGACGCCGTCGCGCCACCCGGAACTGTTATACCGGGAGCTGACGCGCCTTGCCGGCAGCTTGCTGACGTTTTCGCTGGAACACGATGCCGGGGATGTTCCGGCGTACCAGCACGAGGCGCCCGAACAGGTGTTCCCGCCCCTGCTTACCCTACTGGACAAACTGCTGGAAGCCAGCCTGCCGTCGAGGGTGGTCAGCATTGGGCTTGAACATCACGACCAAATCTGGAAAGGCTCCCTGCATGATGCGCGCCTGCGCGAAGGCGCGGATTTCTATCTCTCCGTGCGTTCCTCCATGCCAAATCACGAGCTGCAGGTCAAATTCCCGATGCTGTGTAAGGCCGGCAGTCTCGATGATGTCTCGGATGTGGTGAATGCGGCCCTGAGCGGCATGGTCATCACTCCCCTTACCCACGTTCCCGCCGCCATCCCGTTACGTCTGGAAAATCAGTACTTCTCGCTGGACCTGAATACACAAGCCGCTCGGGCGATGCTGGAAGCCGGGAGCTGTACCTTCTACACCCCAGGCTCTCTGGGGGATGTGAACCTCGAACTCTTTGCGGTGCTGCGGTCATGAATAAATCCAGTCTGAGCCAAATTGAACGTATTTTCTATCCCGGCTGGTTGCTGACCAGTCAGTTGCGCGGTGGGCAGGAAGTCCACGAAGGTGAAAAGTTGTATCGCCGTGCCTGCCGTCTGGTGCAGGACGCACGCACTGCACTGACAGAGGCCGGATACAGTGACATCAACCGTGATCACATGGTGTATGCCCTGTGCGCGCTGCTCGATGAGAGTGTGCTTAACCGCGGGACCCCGGATGACGGCTATCTGGCCTGGCGTCGTGACCCTCTGCAGGCGCATTTCTTTAGCACGCTCAATGCCGGGGAAGAACTCTGGGAACGTATCCGCCACCTCCTCAAAGAAACCGCGCCGGACACGGCGGTGCTGACCTGCCTGTACCGCACGCTTCAGTTGGGCTTTGTCGGGCAGTACCGTGCTCAGGACGATGAACGCCGTGAAGATGTGGTCAGAGCGCTCGGCGAACGGGTACCGCCCTTTACGCTGACACAGGATGCACCGATTGTGGTCCGGGCCTCCCGGCTGCGCAGCGGCCGCCGCGGATACTGGTTGTTCTGGGTCGTCGGGGCAGTGGTACTGGCTGCACTCTGGTTTTTCCTCTCGTCTTCTCTCACCGAACTGGTGAGCCAGACCGTCAGGCCGGGGTAAGCGATGCGCGATGTTTACCGGAATCTGTTAACGGTGCTGGGTGCCGTTCTGTCGTTGTGGCTTATCCTGGGGTTCTGGCCGCTGTCCGTTGGAAGCCGTGTTGCACTGAGTCTGCTGGTGATTCTGGTGTGCGCCGTCGTGCTCTGGCGTCAGTGGCAGGTATCTCAGGCACGCGCTGAAGCCGTCAGGGAAATAAGAGATGAAAACCTGCCTCCGGAAGATTTTCAGGGGGCCGTCATTCTGGCCTGTGGCGACAGTGCCGCGCTCTTTGCACCCGGGACCTGCCACCGCGAAACGCGGCAGGGCTGGTACCTGTGGGTCCAGGATGCGCAGCGGCTCCCTTTGCTGGTACAGCACTTGAGCCAGGTACGCCCGGCGCTGATTTCACAGGTCTCTGTATTGCTGGCAGTACTGCCTGAGCATCATACCTCTATTGATGATTTTACCCAGACCCTGCGGGGCTGGCAACGTGCCGTGGTGCAGTGTCGCTCTGCCCTTGGCAGTATTCCCCCGCTGTGGACCGTCACCTGGGTATCGCCCCCGGCGGCGGCCTGTGCCGATGCGGTTTGGTTTACCACCACCTGTCGGCGGGAAGGTATCCAGGTCCATCAGCCCGGGCAAGGCAATCTCCGGCTGGACGAATGGGCCCGTGAAAACGATGCCGCCGGGCATTTGTCCCGTCTGAGTCAGGGACTGTGGCTGGACAGCCTGCTCTGCTGGCAGGCTTGCGCTGTCGACGGTCAGCTATCTGCCCGTCAGGGTGAACTGCCCGCCATGACGCTCTGTGCTCAGGGGATTTGCATGGTGCCGGTAAAGGGGGTGAGCAACAATCTCTGGCAACAACATATTGCCGCCGTGACGGGGCTGCCTCCCGACCGTGCGGACTCAGAAGCGCTTTTGCCGCTGCCTGAACTACTGTTACCTGCGCTGCCGCGCCGTCGGGGCGTGAGCCATCGGATGGTGTTCTGGCGTTATGCCGGCTTGATGGGGGGAATTTTCCTTGCCCTGGCCATGCTGGCGTCCTGGGTGAATAACCAGTGCCTTATCCGCAATGTCGGCGATCATCTCGCCCAGTATCACCCCCTTTCCGGTCAGCCGGTTGCGCCAAAACTGCGTGCACAGCAGCGTCTGCGCGCCGACGCTGCACTACTGGATGGCTGGCAGCGCCGCGGCGAACCGCTGCGCTACCGGCTTGGGTTGTATCAGGGGCTGCGTCTGGTTCCGCCCGTTGAAACCGCCATCAATGACTGGGCACCGCCTCCTCCCCCGCCGCTGGTGATCAATAACATCATCCAGGGACCAAAGACCCTCCGTCTCGACAGCATGTCGTTGTTCGATTCCGGTAAATCGGCACTGAAAGCTGGCTCAACCAAAATGCTCATCAACTCGCTGGTCGGCATTAAAGCAAAGCCGGGCTGGCTGATTGTGGTCGCTGGCCACACCGATAACACCGGTAACCCCGGACTTAACCAGCGGCTTTCCCGTGAGCGTGCCGAAGCGGTACGTGACTGGATGCGCGACACCGGTGACGTGCCGGAAAGCTGTTTTGCCGTGCAGGGCTATGGTGAAAACCGCCCGATCGCAACCAATGACACCCCGGACGGGCGAGCGCTCAACCGGCGTGTCGAAATCAGTCTGGTACCGCAGGCAGATGCCTGTCAGATACCCGATACAAAACCAGCGTCACCGGATGAACGTGACGTTTCAACTCAAGAAATGGAGAAATAAATCATGGCAATTCCTGTTTATCTTTGGCTGAAAGACGACGGCGGCGCGGACATTAAAGGGTCTGTTGACGTTAAAGACCGCGAAGGCAGCATCGAAGTGGTGGCTCAGGAACACAACGTCTATATTCCGACCGACAACAACACCGGCAAGCTGACCGGCACCCGTATCCACACGCCGTTCCTGTTCACCAAGGAAATCGACTCCTCCAGTCCGTACCTGTACAAGGCGGTGACCACCGGTCAGACCCTGAAGTCTGCAGAATTCAAGTGGTACAAAATTAACGATGCAGGTCAGGAAGTGGAGTATTTCAACACCAAACTGGAAAACGTAAAGGTGGTGAAGGTCAATCCGGTAATGCATGACGTGAAAGACCCGGCTTACGAGAAACACAACCATCTTGAGCAGCTTGAGCTGCGCTACGAAAAAATCACCTGGACCTACAAAGACGGCAACATCATTCATTCCGATTCCTGGAACGAACGCGCCACGGCGTAAGCCTGATGCGGGCAGGTTTTTCTGTCCGCAATTTTTTTGCTGAACGTCTGCTGTGCGGGCTTTCAGCAAAAAATACATCACTCCATGCCCCCGACCTAATGCGCTTTGGGTTCCTGATAGTCAGGGAATAGCGATGGGCGGTAGCGTGCCTGGAAAGACAAAAGAGAGAGTTATGGAAAATTCAGCCGCCCTGTTACGTCGTCTTAATCCTTACTGTGCCCGTGCGTTAGACGGTGCAGCCAGCCTGTGCCAGACCCGCGCCCACGTTGAAATTTTACCCGAGCACTGGTTGCTGAAACTGCTGGAGCAAGGCGAAGGTGACCTGACGGTGTTAGCACGCCGTTATGAGTGGGACATGGATGCGCTGTGGCAAGACTTACTCGGCTGGCTGGACAACCTGCCGCGCTCAGTGCGTGGGCGGCCACAACTGTCAGACACGCTTCATGCGTTACTGAAGCAAGCGTGGATGGTTGCCTCACTCGAAGGCTGTGAACACATCCGCAGTGCACACCTGCTGGCAGCGATGATTGAAATGCCAAAAATGCTGCGCTGTGACGGTGTCTGGCCGCTGCTGACCTTGGGGCAGAGCCAGCTTGAGCGTCTGCGGCCGCTGCTTGATGCGCAATCGGATGAACGTCCGAAGGTGCAGCAGGAGGAAGAGCTGGCACCGAAGCGTAGTGGCGAGGTTGAATTCGTCGGACGTCCGGTCGGGGCAGACATAAAAGAAGGTGAGCTTTCCCCGGCCCTGCAGAACGCACTGGATAAATTCACGCTTGATGTCACCGCCAAAGCGAAAGCGGGCAGTATCGACCCGGTATTCGGGCGTGATACCGAAATACGCCAGATGGTGGATATTCTTTCCCGCCGTCGTAAAAACAATCCGATCCTGGTCGGTGAGCCCGGTGTGGGAAAAACCGCTCTGGTGGAAGGCCTGGCGCTACGTATCAGCGAAGGTAACGTGCCTGAAAGCCTGAAAACCGTCAGTTTACGCACTCTCGACCTCGGCCTGCTGCAGGCAGGTGCCGGCGTGAAGGGAGAATTTGAACAGCGTCTCAAAAATGTGATTGAGGCGGTGCAGCAGTCACCTACCCCCGTTCTGCTGTTTATCGACGAAGCCCACACCATTATCGGGGCTGGCAATCAGGCCGGCGGCGCGGATGCAGCCAACCTGCTGAAACCGGCGCTGGCCCGTGGTGAACTGCGCACCATTGCGGCCACCACCTGGTCTGAATACAAACAGTATTTTGAACGTGATGCCGCGCTGGAGCGTCGTTTTCAGATGGTGAAAGTGGATGAACCGGACGACGACACCGCTTGCCTGATGCTACGCGGCCTCAAATCTCGCTATGCCGAGCACCATGGCGTACATATCACCGACGATGCCGTGCGCGCCGCAGTCACGTTGTCCCGCCGCTACCTCACAGGCCGTCAACTGCCGGACAAAGCGGTTGACCTGCTCGATACCGCCGCCGCCCGCGTGCGCATGAGCCTCGACACCGTGCCTGAAATCATTGCCCACCTCAACGCGCAACAGACCGCGCTGCGGCTTGAAGAACAGGCGCTGCTGGAAGACATCGCCGTCGGTGGAAACGCGCACGGCGAACGGTTGGCTGCTATTGAAAAACTGCGCCTCGTGCTGGATGCGGATATCGAGACACAGCAACAGCGTTTCGCGCAAGAAAGATCGCTGGCAGAACAGCTGATGACCTGCCGTCAGGACATCAGCCGGCAGGAAGAAATTCACAGCCTGCAACAGCAGCTGAGCCAGCTGCAACAGGACACCGCATTAATTCAGATTGATGTCGATACCCGCAACGTCGCCAACGTGATTGCCGACTGGACCGGCGTGCCGTTGTCATCATTAATGAAAGACGAGCAGACCGACCTGCTGACGCTTGAAAACCAGCTTGAAAAACGCGTGGTCGGGCAAAGCGCGTCTCTGAATGCCCTTGCCCAGCGTCTGCGCGCCGCGAAAACCGGTCTGACCTCGGAGAACGGCCCACAGGGCGTGTTTCTGCTGGTTGGGCCGAGCGGCGTCGGGAAAACCGAGACCGCGCTGGCGTTAAGCGACGTGCTGTACGGCGGTGAAAAATCACTGATCACCATCAACCTCTCCGAGTACCAGGAGCCGCACACCGTCTCGCAGCTAAAAGGTTCGCCGCCGGGCTACGTCGGTTACGGCCAGGGCGGCATTCTGACCGAGGCGGTGCGCAAACGCCCGTACAGCGTGGTGCTGCTCGATGAAGTGGAAAAAGCACACCGGGATGTGATGAATCTGTTCTATCAGGTCTTTGACCGGGGCTTTATGCGTGATGGCGAAGGGCGAGAAATTGATTTTCGCAACACCGTCATTCTGATGACCGCCAACCTCGGTAGCGACTCCCTCATGCAGCTGCTGGATGAACAGCCAGATGCCACCGAAGGGGATTTGCACGAACTGCTGCGCCCGATTTTGCGTGACCACTTCCAGCCCGCGCTGCTGGCTCGCTTCCAGACGGTGATTTACCGACCGCTGAGCGAGCCGGCGATGCGCACCATTGTTGAAATGAAGCTCGGCCAGGTCAGTCAGCGCCTGTACCGCCATTATGGCCTCACGACCCATATTGATGAAAACCTGTCTGATGCACTGACCGCCGCCTGCCTGCTGCCGGATACCGGTGCGCGTAATGTCGACAGCCTGCTTAATCAGCAAATTTTGCCTGTGCTGAGTCAGCAACTCCTCGCCCATATGGCGGCAAAACAAAAACCGGCTTCACTGACCCTGGGGTGGAGTGAGGAAGAGGGGATTGTGCTGGCGTTTGATGAGGCGCACGGAGGCTAAGATGCAGATTTGCATGATGGATTACGACAACCTCTCAGCTGATGGCAAAACGGCGTATCTGAAATGCTATGGCATCGGGGCATTTGATGTGCTGTCGGGTATTGAGCGCTATATCAATAACCCCGACTGTGCCGATCATGAGAAAGCGGCCATTCCGCCCGGCACATACTGGGTCACCGACAGGCCTGCCGGTAGCCTCTATAACCGTGTACGCGCAGAAACAATCGACGCCTGGCATGGCTATCGTAATCACCATGCCGACTGGTTTGCGCTGTTCAGCGACAAAACCAAAAAGGACAGTTTGATGGTCAACGGCGTGACCCGCAGTGGATTTCGTCTGCATCCCCTGAACAGTGACGGGACGGGCGTGTCATGGGGTTGTATCACGCTGCGCCGTTACAGCGATTTTCAGCACCTGCGCCGTCTGCTCCTCAAACGTGGCACCTTTCCGGTACCGGGCGGCAATGGCTTGATGGCTTATGCCCGCATTGATGTGCGCGGTGAACCTGACTTCAGCATGTGTGAGGCAGAGCTGAAAGAAAAACGAAAAAAACAGGGAGAGGCTATCCCGGAATGAAAATCCTGCTCGTTATTGTCCTGGCCGTTGTCGGTGCATTTTTCCTTCCGGACGGTCAGCTCACTGATTTTGTGATTAATCACGTGCCGGTCCCGGGTGACGGGGAAGAAGGGATGGATAACCTTGTCATGATTGTTGTCCTGATCAAGGCCCTGCTGTGCGGCCTCGGGGCGTATCTCCTGCTTGCGCTGCTTCACCGGTGGCGAAACCGTCCGAAAAAATAATCCGGCAGGTCATCTTCCCTGCCCTCTGCCGGCGTATGTCGGCCCTGATGGAATAACCGATCACATAATGGAGTCAACGCCATGAGCCTGACTGATACCCTGAAAACGGCGGCTGCGGCCGTGACCGGAAAATCTCTGAACCGCTACCGGCTCGATATCCCGTCCTGTACGTCTGACATTGACGTTGAGGACTTCAGCGGTGCTGAGGCGATGAGTGAGCTTTACAGCTATACCATCAATTTCACCAGTGTTGACGGTGATATTGATGCCCGTCAGGTGCTGAGTAAGCCGGTGACCCTGACGATGGGAACCGGTCATCTTTTTGCGCTCTCTGAGCAGAAAGTGGTGCACGGAGTGGTGACCCACTTCGAACGCACAGGGGGATCGGCTGATCAGGCGCATTACACCCTGGTACTGGAGCCGTTCCTGGCGCTGCTGGGCAATCAATTTCGCACACACCGGTTCTTCGTGGATCAGTCAGTGCCGGACGTGGTGAAGCAGATACTCCAGGAGCATGGACTGAAAGACTGGGAATACGCATTTTCCCTGAAAGCTGACTATCCGAAGCGTGAGCAGATAAACCAGTACCAGGAAAATGACCTCGCGTTTATTGAGCGCCTGCTGTCTGAGGTGGGAATTTATTACTTCTTCACGCTGCAAAAAGACACCCAGACCGAAGTGGTGAATTTTGCGGACACCCAGAGTACCTGGACGTTCGGGAAAACCCTGCCGCTGAACAGCCCGTCAGGGGCGAATGACAACGGCGTCGACTCCGTGTGGGATGTTCATGTCTGGCACAACGTGGTGGAAAGTTCGGTAACCGCCGGCGACTACAACCACCGGCAGGCACAAAAAATCCTGACATCCGCGCAGGCCGATATGACCCGTGGCGACGGGGACGGCGTGACTTACGGGGATGTCTACCACTACCGTCCACGCCATCTGGAAAGCGGGGAGAAGATTAACCCGGCTGCCGAAACCGGCAACTTCTGGGCAAGAATGGAGCATGAACGCTTCCTCTCGACCCAGACCACGGTGACCGGCAGCAGTACCGACTCCACCCTGGGGGTGGCGCAGATACTCGCTATTACGGAAACAGCGTTCCCCCCGACCCTGCCGGCCATCACGGAAAATGGGCTGATTATCGTGCGTGCAGACTACACGGCCAGCCGTAAAAATGCCCTGCAGGTGGGATGGGCGGCAATGCCCTACAGCGAAACCTGCTGCTGGAGACCGCCAGCCAAAAAGCGCCCAGTGGTGAGTGGCACGCTGACGGCACGCGTGACCAGCGCCAAAGACAACGATATTTACGCCTGGCAGGATGAGGCCGGCTTGTACCGTGTGAAATTTGATGCCGACCGTGATGATAAACGTCAGGGTATGGAAAGTATGCCGGTGCGCCTGGCCAAACCCTACGGCGGTGATCAATACGGCATTCACTTTCCGCTGATACAGGGCACAGAGGTGGCCATCGCCTTCCATGAAGGAGACCCGGACCGTCCGTATATAGCCCACGCCCTGCACGATTCCCGCCACGTTGACCACGTCACCGAGAAGAACAGCACGCGTAACGTAGTACGCACTGCTGGTCTGAACAAACTGCGGATGGAAGACAAGCGCGGTGAGGAGCATATCAAGCTCAGTACGGAGTACGGAGGTAAAACGCAGCTGAATTTGGGGCACAATGTTGATGTCTCCCGTGAACTGCGTGGTGAGGGGGCTGAACTGCGGACTGATGATTGGGTGAGTATCCGCGGTGGGAAAGGCGTGTTCATCACTGCAGATAGCCAGCCTTCGGCGGGCGGACAAATGCTGTCCATGCGCGAAGCGGTGGCTCAGCTTGAAAATGCACTGACGATAGCAAAAAGTCTTTCGTCAGCAGCAGAAACTGCACAGGCTTTACCCTCTGATACGGTGAGTCAGGAAAAATTAAATACTGCGCTAAAAGAACTGGCTCAGGCGGGCATGGTACTGAATGCGCCGCAAGGGGTGAGTATCACCAGCCCACAGGCTATCCGTTTGGCTTCGGGCAGTGCCAGCGTAGGTATTATGTCGCAGAAAAATACGGATATCAGTGCGATGAAGCGCTTCACCGTTGCAGCGGGAGAAGCGGTAAGCATGTTGGCCCGTAAGGCGGGTATGAAACTGTTTGCGGCAAAGGGGAAGGTGGAGATACAGGCACAAGATGATGGTCTGGATGCTATCGCAAAGAAAGATGTTACGGTCACCAGTGTGGAAGGCAAGGTTGAAATAACAGCGGCGACAGAACTGGTTGTTAACTGTGGTGGGGCCTATATCAAACTGAGTGGTGGCAATATTGAACTGGGGTGTCCGGGAAACATCCTGCTCAAATGTACCAATGCCCAGAAGATGGGAAGCACAAATTATAGCGCTGGATCTCATGATTTTTCACCAGGATACAGTGAATATTTCGTTGCCCGTGACGATAAGAGCGGAGTTATTAAACCTCATACTCGCTACCGTGTTACCACAGGTAAAGGTGATATTTATTCCGGTATTACCGATGAAAGTGGAAAAACAGCAGAGTTTTTTGCTGCAAAATCAGACTCAATGAAAGTAGAACTGGACTGATTTGTATTCATGGAACTCAGAGTTTCTGATTAACAGGAGTAGATTTAATGAGTGATGCAACAGATATGGTCCACGGCAGCGGAAAAATGAGTATGCAGGCTAAAGGCATTCCTGCAAGCAATCCCTCCGGATCACGAGTTTATTTCCATGCTGATAGCGAAACATTAATAGTTGTTGAAGGTAATGATGTCGAACAGGAAAGTAATCGACTGAACGAGCTGTTAGGTTATCAGGTCGATAGTCAAATCCGCATTGATGAGTTAACAAAAAAGTGCTCGGATCTCGATTGGGGGCAAGTCACGCAACGAAATACGCTTCAGACAGAGTTACAAAAAGAAACCCAGCGACTGAATGAGTTGAATAAGAAACTAAGAGTCGAATTAACTTCTCTTACACCAACGGAAGAACTCCCTAAGGCGACATTACTGGACAGCAAGAGTAAAAATGCAATCGGATTAATGGAGTTAATTGAAGTTCGTGGTGGAGTCAAAGGAACAAGGTTTACTTATGTTCGTTCTGATAAAATTCAGAGTCATTGGCGGCGTTATTCCTTAAATAATAAGCAACAAGAAAGTGGGAAGAAAAGCTTCATTAAGTCAGAAGAATATACTGATGAACAAGGAAAGAAGAAAAGCAGGGAACAAATTGACTTTGATAAGATTAAAAGTCAGATCTCGAAAATAAAGCCCAATATGCTAAAAGGTGAACAGGAAATCATTGAACAGCATATTGGTATTCTCGGTAAGTGGGCTGAGGATATGAATGAGAGTCTCCGGAATTCTCCTTATAAAGGTGATCGTATTGGGTTTGACTCCCAATCCCAACTAATGCGATGGACCTACGGGGCGGGCTTGACTGAAGAACTGGATCCCTTTGAGATAGATTTTCGCAGTAAAAAGAAAAAAATAAAAAATGTAGGCGAATTAAGCGGGAAAGGCAGTGCCTATGCATCGCTGGCTCTGGCAGAATCAAAAAGTAAACTTACACTCTCGCTTCCGGATGCTGAAGGTATCACCATACTCTATCCTCTAAAACCCGAAATCGGTGGTGGGATGGGAGAGCTTGGAACACTGCGTTTTGATTTTGAAGTAGCGCTAACAGGGAGCATCGGAGCAAGTCTGGGAGTTGAATTAGGTGTCTCGACGAAAGCTAACTGGGCTAAAGGCGTGCCTGCAAGTAGCGTATCAACCGTGACACCAGGAAAACAAACTGTTGATATAACGAAGGTTATTGAAGAACCTGAAGCAAAGGGTGAACTCACAGTGTTTGCTGGCGCTCAGGCATCAGTAAACATTTCAGGCGCCATTATGTGGCGAAATCCTGATGAAAAGCAAAAATACACGTCTTTGGCAAAGGTTGCTTTGGGTGCTACAGCTCAATTTGGTGTCGGTTGGAGTGGAACATTTCGTTTTAGCTATGAAAATGGACAGGTACGGGTTCTGGCACGAGGGGGAATGTGCTGGGGTGGTGGTGGAAAAGGGAGTGTCGCTTTTGATGTGGACAGCACCGCGATCCTAACAGACTTTATGCCTTGTCTGACATATATGCTACGCAATGCGGATTATATCAAACTATCAGAGAATGTGATCAGGGATGGGGACTTTTATGCTTTTTGTGCATTGCCATTACTTATCGGCATGTATGGTGTAAATCAGTTAGTTGATAATTTTCAGTATGAAACAACTGAATTGCTGGTGAAGCTTGAAAAAGGTTGGGGTGAGAAGGAACTCCGAGTTGCATTGATGCAACATATTTTAGACACGCAGGGAGCGTGCTTAAAATTCTCACCACCTGAGAGTAAAGGTGCTGCAATTGCATCTTTGATTGAGCGTAATTTTTGGGACGATGTGGCTAGCCCGGCGAGCCATGCTCAAACTGAATGTGAGGGGCAGACAACTTACAGTGCACGTAAACGCGCTGTTTTACTGGCATTGCGCTGGGTGCAGTCAAAGCGTGACTATGAAAATGTAATGCAGCATTTATCCAAGGGTTTTGAAATTTCAGGTTCATGGCAAGGAAATCAGCAGGAAGTTGTCGGTTTTCTGGCACTAGGCGAAAAAATGCGCGCTTATGGGGTTGGGGACATCATTCCTAATGCCTCAACGGTTAACATATTGCCCAGCCATTACGCCGAAAATTTGATGAACATATACAATAGCCTACCTGATTTCGTTGAAGTCAAAGGTAATGAATTACAACCCTTAGTGGAGGTATCTCCTGTATTAATGGAGAGTTGTACTCGGGTTATTGTTAATGGTGTGGAGATTTAAATGTCATGAAAACGAAAAGGGTTGTCATTTGCCTTACATTGCTCAGTTTGCTTGCTACTGGCTGTGACAGTGAAAAAAATAAAGATGATATAAATAAATTAAACCGTGAAATTAATGATTCAATGGTCAAGGTCATCGGTGGTCGTTATCAAATGGGAGATTTTGGAACGTTAATTGATGAGAGATTACCTCTTACACCGGATCTAGACAATAAACACTTACACTGGGTTGAGTTATCTGATTTTAAAATAACTAAGAATCGGATAACGTGGATGCAGTTTAATAAATGGCTGAGTGTTCAAAAAAAAGAAAGTAGTGAATATTACAAGTGGGCCACAGATGAAAAAAGAAGCGCTCGTTTTAAAAAAGAAACTGGCAGCGACTATCCTGCTGTCGCTAAATGGGAAGATGCATCAGATTTTTGCCATTGGGTAGGGACTGTTTCTGGGAAAAACATATCATTACCAACTGAAGCACAATGGGAGTATGCCGCACGTAGTCGTGGTCAGTTCAGGAAATTTGCAAACGAAGATAACATATACAACTTGAGTACCCCAGATAATAAACTCAATTTCACTTTTGATAGAGCCCCTGTTGGCTCTTACCCACCCAACCCATTAGGTTTGTACGACATGATGGGGAATGGTCATGACTGGGTTATTGACTGGTATGCGGAGGATTATTACGAAAGCTCACCAGAAAAAAATCCTCAAGGACCTGTAAATGGTACGGAAAAAGTTGTGAGGGGATATTTAGGTTCAATGTTTGGCCTATATGATGTAACTCGTGGGAGAAATAAACCCGAAACCGAAGCGCCCGGATATGGGTTCCGTTGTGTAGAAAACTCCCCATTCAAATAATAAGGAAGTTATATGTCTAAAGGATTTGTATTACTTGGTGATAAAACAACGCACGGTGGCGAGGTTATTTCGGCCACATCAGCCATGATCGTCAATGATAAAAAAGTGGCATTAATCGGTGACAAGATCAGCTGCCCGAAAGAAGGACACGGTATCAATGCCATTATTGAAGGTTCATCTGAGTGGTCATCTGATGGCAAAACCGTGGTTGTGGATGGCTGCCATTGTGAGTGTGGTTGTCAGGTGATTTCCAGTGCGCCGGATTGTGCAATAGGATAGGTCATGAGCTGGGAACGTCAAAAATCATCTGTCGCGGATATGCCTGAAGAGCCGTCGCTCGTGTTCTGGTTGATTGGTGGTCTTGTTGCACTGGTTGCCGGCGTGCTGCTATTTGTTCTTCACGCCAATCAGCTTCTTGGCTCGTTGCAGCATTACAACCTGTGGCTGTTGTTCGGATCACCCCTGTTTACCTGGTTTGTGCTCATTTGTTTGCGAGGCTGGCGCTATAACAATGCCGTTGATAAACACGAGTTTGAGGCTAAGGAAGCAGGCTATTCTCAGCAACAGTGGACACAATGGGCTGGACGTTATCTGGCTGTCATGCACAGTGAAGTGTTCCTGCCAGATTCGCTGACGCCGGTACAATTCATTTCCGCTGCGGGGCGGGAACAGCATGCAAAACAGGACTTACGCGTTGATATTCTCAGCGATGACGAAGCCATCGCTGCATTTTTGGGTAATCTTGTTGAGCCACTAACGAGGCTTCCGGCGGACCTGCCGTTGAACGTGCTCTTGCTGACAGATTCTCCTGAAGATACTTTGGTCTTACAAACCCTATTCGAGGAGAGCTGGCAGCATCTGATGCCATCAGGCTACCCGGCCCCAGTGCTGGAGATTTTACGTTCGTATTCGTTTGATGCTGTTGAACGCCGCATAAAAACCCCCGATATCTCAGCTGAACTTATCCTCGTTCAGCAAATGCATGGTGCCGATCGTTACAGCGATGCGCTGGCGACCCTGCTGTTAATCTCTGATGATGTAGCCACCAAATACGGACTGGATCATGACGTGCGCCTGCTCCGTCCTATGTCACTGGAGAGCGATGACCTCTTGAGTGAACTGGAGCTCTATTTTTCCACCCAGACCCAAGGCATTACCACGCAGCACATTCTCGGCGATCGTGTCCGCTGGGGGGAATTGTTTTCTTCTCTGCTCAAAGCCGCTGAACAACATAAGGGTTACTGGAAAACAGAGCAGCTCCACTGGCTGGAAACCTATGCAGGGATTTGCGGGCCCTTTTCTCCCTGGATAATGGCGGCTGTCGTGAGTGATGTAGTCCGATTTCAGCAAGCAGGCTGCCTGATGTTATCTGAGAGTGAAGGAGAACGCTTTATTAATACCGTGATAACAGGGAATAAGAATGAAAACAGCCGATAGTTCAGTGTGGCGCGGTAGCTGGGGACGTTTAGGGCTGACGGCGATGATCACCGGAGGCATTGCCTGGTTAATCTGGCATTACGGTGACAGGATTGGACTGAATGTAACAGGTTTAAAGTGGCTTGGTTTTGCTGCAGCGATGATTCTTGTTTTGTTCATTCGTCATGGCGGGATAATACGTCAGGCAATGCAGGAACGCTGGCACCGCTATCAGGCTAAGCGGAAGAATGAGAACCCGGCTGATGAATCCCGCGTAGCACAGACCCCACCCCGCAATGTCACCGTCGCTGAAATCCGCAGCGCGATGCGCAATCTGTATGGTCGCGGCTGGCCACGCAAAGTCCGTATCCTGATTATCACCGGCACGCCTGGTGAGGTGGAGCAGTTAACTCCCGGGTTGACCTCGCAATACTGGCAGGAAGATCAGGGTACGTTACTGCTGTGGGGCGGTGATCTAAACAGCCCGGTTGACAGTCAATGGTTGACCGCGCTGCGTAAACTGCGCCGTCGCCCGGCTGATGGCATGGTGTGGGTAACCTCGCTATTTGACCGCCTGTCCTCACCGGATCTGACCCAGCCGCAGCCGGTACCTTCCGACAGCATGATGGATACCTTTTCCCATGCCATCAGTGCCCGCAATGAGACGCTGGGCTGGCAGTTGCCGCTCTATGTCTGGTCACTGCATCTGCGGGCCGGCAAACCAGAAGGGCGTACGATTCAGGCGATCGGTTGTCTTCTCCCAGCCGGGTGCCGTCCGGCAGGGCTGACAGAACAGCTTGCTACCCTGACACCTGAACTGATCGCACAGGGGTTGCAACAGACCTGCGATGCGGTGCAACACAGCTTCCTGCTGACGCTGGCCGACCAGTTGGTTCGTGAACCACAGAGCGTGGCAGAACCGCTCTCTGTAATGCTCAATCCGTACCGGCCGCTGCCGCTGGCGGGGGTTGTCTTCAGCCAGCCCTCCGTGGGAGCAGAGCGTAGCGTTCAGTACCATTGGGGGATGGACAAGCGCTGGAATGTCATCCCGGCCACTGTTCGTTCGCTGCCAGCAACACTGCGTCCACGTAAACCGGGTATCCCGTGGCAAAAGGTGATGGCATCCGTTGCCGCACTGCTGATGGTGACCTGGGGAGCCTGGATGCTGGTCTCCTTTATCAGCAACCGCAGTCAGATACGCAACGCGCAGGGGCAGGCGACACTGGCGACTGAACAACGACAGCCGCTGGCAGAGCGCCTGCATGCACTGTCTGAACTGCAGAAAACCCTCGGTCGTCTCCAGTACCGTTCAGCACACGGCATACCCTGGTATGAACGTGCCGGGCTCAGTCAAAATGACACTCTTTTAAATGCACTCTGGCCACGTTACAGGGACAGCGCACAACCCTTGTTACGTGACGCTGCGGCCGGGCACCTGCAGACGCAACTCAATGCGTTCAACGCACTGCCACCGGGCAGCCCACTGCGCGAACAGATGGCTAAAACGACCTATGACCAGCTCAAACTCTATCTGATGCTGGCGCGGCCGGAGCACATGGATGCGGCCTGGTTCAGCAGCGGATTATTGCAGGAGTGGCCGACGCGTCAGAATGTGAAAGATAGCGAGTGGCAGGGCCAGGCTCCGTCGCTGCTCTCATTTTATGCCGCCAGTCTGATAACGCATCCACAGTGGCACCTGTCCGCCGATGAGAGCATGGTCAGCCAGGCGCGCTCCCTGCTGGTCCGCCTGATGGGAATGCGTAACAGCGAATCCAGCCAGTATCAGAAGATGCTGGCGCAGGTGGTAAACCAGTATGCCGATATGCGTCTGGAAGACATGACCGGCGATACCGACGCCGGCCGCCTGTTCACGACCCGTGAGGTGGTGCCAGGAATGTTCACCCGTCAGGCCTGGGAGCAAGCCGTGCAGCCTGCTATCGAAAAGGTCGTGAAAGAGCGCCGGGATGAACTGGACTGGGTGCTGACCGACAGTAAACAGAAACCGCAACAGGAAGGGTCACCGGAAGCGCTGGAAAAACGTCTGACGGAGCGCTACTTTGCCGATTTTGGTGGGGCCTGGCTGGCATTTCTCAACAGCCTGCGCTGGAACAATGCCGCCACGCTGTCTGATTCCATTGACCAGCTGACGTTGATGGCCGACCTGCGTCAGTCACCCCTGGTGGCGCTGATGAATACCCTGAACGTGCAGGGACGAACCGGGCAGACGGGTGAAGCCATTTCTGACTCGCTGGTGAAATCAGCGAAAAATCTGCTGGGCGGTGATAACAAGGATGCCATCGACCAGAGCGCCGGCGTTCATGGCCCACTGGATGCCACCTTTGGTCCGGTACTGGCACTGATGGACAAAAACCGCACCGGCGCACAGGCTCAGAGCCTGCAGTCTTATCTGACCCGCGTTACCCAGGTGCGCCTGCGCCTGCAACAGGTGACCAAGGCGGCCGATCCGCAGGCGATGGCCCAGACGCTGGCCCAGACCGTGTTTCAGGGCAAAGCCGTGGACCTGACCGACACCCGTGACTACGGTAGCTTGATTGCCGCCGGACTCGGCCAGGAGTGGAGCGGCTTTGGCCGTTCGGTGTTTGTGAACCCGATGGAGCAGGCCTGGCAGCAGGTACTGACCCCGGCGGCAGACAGCCTGAATGCCCAGTGGCAGCAAGCGGTGGTCAGTGAGTGGAACAGCGCCTTTGGGGGCCGCTATCCGTTCAGTCATTCAGGCAGTGACGTCTCGCTGCCGTTGCTCGCGAAATACCTCAATGCGGACTCCGGGCGTATCACACAGTTCCTGCAAACGCGTCTCAAAGGCGTGCTGCACCGTGAAGGCAGCCACTGGGTACCGGACAGCATCAATTCGCAGGGGTTGGCCTTTAATCCCGCCTTCCTTAATGCCATGAATACCCTGAGCCACATCTCGGATGTGGCGTTCACCGAAGGCAATGCCAGGATGAGCTTTGAACTGCGTCCGGGGACGGCAGATGGCGTAATGCAGACGGACATGATCATTGACGGTCAGAAGCTGACCTACATGAACCAGATGCCGCAGTGGAAACGCGTCACCTGGCCGGCGGATACCGAAGCACCGGGCGCAAATCTGAGCTGGATAAGTGTTCAGGCAGGCACCCGTCAGTATGCGGATATGCCGGGAACCTGGGGGCTGATACGCCTGCTGGATAAAGCCTCTGTCAGCGACAATTCGGGCGTGGACAGCAGCTACCATCTGCGCTGGAAAGCACCGGACGGGCGCAACCTCAATTACACGCTGCGTACCGAAGCCGGAGAGGGTCCGCTGGTCCTGCTTAAACTGCGTAATTTCCGCCTGCCGGAGAATATCTTCAGCGTCAGTGACGCACCGGCACCAGCCTCCGCCGATCGTACAGCTGATACTGAGGGGAATGACTGATGTCATCGCTGAATTCCTTGCTGGATGCCTGCCAGGCACGGCAGGACACGTTGTTAGCGCAGACCCGTGAGCGCGTTGCGTTGTGGAACAACTGGCTGCTGCCCGTTCCCGGTGTTTCCGGGACAGGAGATGACCCCGGTTACGATGACGATTTCCAGCAGATACGTGAAGAGGTGAATAAGCTCTCTGGCGCGGACACTGAACGGATCTGCCAACTGGCCGAAAAGCTGCTGACAAACACCGCCAAAGATATTCGCGTGGCCACTTATTACTGCTGGGCGAAACTGCACCGGGAAGGCGAGCGCGGCCTGGCCGACGGACTGGAGTTATTGGCCGCCCTGCTTGAACGCTTTGGCGGGCAACTCCATCCACAGCGTGACCGTAGCCGTAAAGCCGCACTCGAATGGCTGGCCGGTTCGCGTATGACAGACAGCCTCTCTCTGTACCCGGAAGTGGTGAGCGAGGATGTGTTGCGTACCGCCGGGGCGCTGCTGCTGATCGAGCAACTGACGGACGCTGAGCCCGATGAAACCCGTCCGCAACTCGATGGGCTGTACAGCGCCCTTGAAGCCCGCCTGCAGAAAGCCGGCGGCGTGGATGCAGTGGTACCGCAGAATGCCAGTGACAATACGCCCACAACCGCCCTCCCACACAATGGTGCACCACAGCTGAGTCGGGTCACCTCCGGACAGGATTTGCTGGCACAGGCCCGTACCCTGACCGACTACCTGCGTGACCAGCCGGACGGATGGCTCCCGGCACACCATCTGATGAAAAGCCTGCGTCACGATACGTTGCATGCTATCCCGGCACCGGATGCAGCAGGCAGAACCCGCATTGAACCGCCCAGAGCGGACCAGCGCGCCCTGCTCAAACGTCTTTATCTGCAACAGAGCTGGAGCGAAATAATGGAGCAGGCTGACAGCGTCTTCTCGCGCGGTGCAAACCACCTGTGGCTTGATTTGCAGTGGTATATCCACCAGGCGCTGCAAAAACAGGGGAAGGATACGCTGGCGGACATCATTGCTGCCGACCTGAAGGGGTTGCTCTCTCGCCTGACCGGGCTGGAGACGCTGGCGTTTAATGACGGTACGCCGTTTGCGGATGAGGTAACGCTGAACTGGATACAGCAGAGCGTGATGGACTCAGTCGGGGTCTGGAGCGATGACGTAGATGCCTCACAAACCCGCAGTGCCGATGATGACATCCTAGCCCTTGAGCCTGAAGCGGTGGTGCTGGCCGACAACGCGGGCGCGGAAGCCGCCCTGAACTGGCTGCAGGATCGCCCTGGCATCACCACCGTTCGCCAGAAATGGCTGCTGCGCTTGCTGATGGCCCGCGTGGCGGAACAATACGGTAAAAACGAACTGGCCGTGCTTCTGCTTAATGAGCTGGGCGCACAGGCCGATAATGTCCGGCTTGCGCAATGGGAACCGGGCCTGCTGTTTGAAGTGCGTGCGCGTCATCTGAAATTACTGCGGATGAAAGCCGGACGCAGTGAGACCGATAAGGCTCGCCTCAGCCCTGCAATAGAAGCGCTTCTCGCGGGACTGATCGTTATCGATCCGGCGCGTGCGGCAGTCCTGTGCGGGTAATGCTAAGAAATGAATTCCGGAAATGATGCCGGTGATATTAATGATTTTAGGAATAATAACTTTCATGAAAATAACTAAATCTGCAGCATGTTTTGGCATGGTGCTATTACTATCCGGGTGTACTGCAATTTTGTGGGGCGGAAATAAAGTTGCAAATAGCCATCAGGTGAATGTTATGAAAATGCAGGATAATGTCACCGACATTTTTCAGTATAAAAATCTCGCCGCTTCCGTTATTCAGGATAACACCAATATACCTCTGATTATTCCTTCGGAAGGCATTGCATTTCTAGGTGAAAAAAACGTCTACATTCTGACGAGGGGAGCTGATGAATTACTGTCTTTAAACAAATTAACAGACAAAATCCCACTGATTGCAGGTAAAGAAGAAAATACGCTCAAGCTTCAGTTGGCTCGCCCTGTAAAAGGGGATGCTGTCGTTCACTTTAACGATTCGTTACGTGTCAGGGTAAATAAAAGCGCAGGTGAGCTTTCAGAAGGCGATGTAAATATCATTAAACATTCAGGTTTCCAGAACTCGGAGGGAGGGTACTGGAAAAACGTCAATATCGAGGGCGCGATTCTTCCAAGAAAAAGTCTCAATTATGCATTTACCAATACCGAGTCACTGGGGCGAAAGTATAAAGTTGAATTTTACGCGACCGACAATGAAACCGACTTTTATCCGAAGAATCTTGCTACCAACATTGTGCTCACACCTGTGGCACTTGCTGCAGATATCGTATTTTTCCCTGTCTCCCTCACGTTTCTACGCTTAATTATTGGGCAACAGCACTAGGGCTGGAACGCATATGAAAGATCAGACCCTGCGCTATTTCGATGCTGAAATGCGCTACCTTCGAGACGCTGCAAAAGAATTCGCCCAGACCCACCCTGATCGGGCGGCGATGCTCGACCTGGATAAAGCCGGCACGCCTGACCCCTATGTCGAGCGTCTGTTTGAAGGCTTTGCCTTCTCAATGGGGCGTCTGCGGGAAAAAATTGATGACGACCTGCCGGAGCTGACCGAAGGGCTGGTCAGCATGCTCTGGCCACACTACCTGCGCACCATCCCCTCTTTGTCTGTGGTCGCATTTACCCCCGACCTGAAGGCCATGAAAATGGCCGAACCGGTGCCGGCTGGGTTAGAGGTCACCTCCCGACCAATAGGTCCGAAGAATACCCTCTGCCGGTACCGCACCACCCGCGACATGATGCTCAACCCGCTCAGCGTCTCTGGCGTCACCATGACCACCGAGCCAGATGGGCGGTCGCGGCTCGCGATACGTTTTGCCTGCAGCGGACAGGCTGACTGGTCGCAGGCAGACCTCAGTCGCCTGAGCCTGTATCTGGCCGCAGATGCCCCGGTCAGCAGCCAGCTGCATATGATGCTGACCCGTCGCCAGGCCGCACTGTACATGCGCCTTCCCGGACAAGCGGATCGCATCCGGCTGGATGGCTGGTTTTCACCGGGCGGATTCGGTGAAGAGGAGGGCCTGTGGCCGAAAGGCGACGCGGGCTTTAGCGGTTACCAGCTGCTGCTGGAATACTTTACCTTCCGCGACAAGTTTATGTTTGTTCATCTCAATGGTCTGGAGGGGATAACGCTGCCTTCGGGAACGGAGTACTTCGATATTGAGGTGGTGCTGAGCCAGCTGTGGCCATCCGATTTACCGGTCACCCATGAGGCCATTCGTCTGCACTGCGTTCCGGTCATCAACCTGTTCACCCTGGAAGCCGATCCCCTGACGATTTCCGGACTCGAAAGTGAATATCTGTTACGGCCAAAACGCCTGCAGGACGGGCATACCGAAATTTACGCGGTGGATTCGGTGACAGGGTCAAAGCGCACGGATGATGCCGAGTATGTGCCGTTCAGCAGCTTCCGCCACAAAGGGGGCATGATGCGCCGTCATGCACCACCGCGTTATTATCACACCCGCGTGAAGCGCGGTGTTACCGGGTTGCATGACACCTGGCTGATTTTGGGCGGGATGCAATGGGAAGAGGATAAGGGGGTTGAGCGGGAAACCGTATCGCTGCAAATCACCGGCACCAACGGCCAGTTGCCACGTCGCGCCCTGCAGAGCACATTGCTCGACCGGTGTGAGCAGGTGATGCAGACGACAATGTCCGTCAAAAACCTCTGTAAACCGACACTGCCGGTCTATCCACCCGCAGAGGACCGCTTTCACTGGCGCGTGCTGAGCCATCTGGGTTCAAGTTTTCTCAATATGATGAGCAGTGCTGAGGTGCTGCGCGGGACGCTGGCACTGTACAACTGGCAGGAAGATGAACTGAATAACCGCCGCCTGGATGCGATACAACATGTCGGGCATCACCGTATCCAGCGTTTCGAGGAGGGATATCTGCTGCGCGGACTGGACATTGAAGTGACCCTCGACAGTAACGGTTTTACCGGGGAAGGTGACGTTCATTTGTTCGGTGAACTGCTCAACCGCTTCTTCGCGCTTTACGCCGACATGAACCAGTTTAACCAGCTCACCCTGATTGTTCAGCCAGAAGGAAAATGCATCCGGTGGAAAGAGAATCACAGTCCGCGCCTGCCCGGCTGATGGAAACGCTGGGCGACCGGCTACCCTATATCAATTTTTACCGCTTCTGCCAATTACTGGAGCAGAGCCAGCCTGATAAACCGGTCATTGGCAGCACCTGGCAGGTCCGTCACGAGCCGGTGCGCTTTCGGCCTCATTCGGGGATGGGATTTCCGGCCTCGGAAATTAAAGGTCTGGAGCCTTCAGAACAACCGCATCTGCCGCCGACCGTCAGGGTCACCTTTATGGGGCTCTATGGCGTGGAGTCGCCGCTACCGACGCACTACATCGACGATATCACCCAGCGACGGGAAGGCTATGAAGCCACGGCGGATTTCCTCGATATCTTCAACCACCGCCTGATTGCTCAGTACTACCGTATCTGGCGCAAATACTCCTACCCAGCGACCTTTGAGGAGGGAGGGAAGGACAGAACGTCACAGTATCTGCTGGGACTGGCGGGACTCGGTATTGGCGGGTGCGCGGACAATATCGCCACACCGGCATCCCGTTTTCTGGCGCTGCTGCCGGTGATGCTGTTACCGGGCCGCACAGCGGAAGGCATGGCCTCACTGGTACGCCTGCTGGCACCGAATACCCAGGCAAAAATCTGGCACCACGATATACGTCGCGTACCGCTGAAAAAGCCGCTGACCATGAGTGTCAGCCAGCCGGTTACGCTGAAACATCGCCCGGTGATGGGTCACTACGCCACCGATGTGAATTGTCAGGTGCTGATGCAACTGACGACTACCTGTCCGGAGGAAGTTCAGGGCTGGCTTCCCGGAGGTGACCTCCACAGCGATTTAATGGCACTGCTGCACGTTTATCTCGGCGCCCGTCTGGATGTCCGCCTGCAGCTTTGTGTCGCGAGGCGTCTGCTGCCAGATGCAACGATGAGCAGCCAGCCGCGCGCCGGTGCCGTTCAGTTGGGCCGCACCGCCATACTGCGCCCTCTCAATCCGGGCGCGACACAGCAACCCAAAACACTCACCATAAATCTGGGCTGCTATGAGCGGGTTCAGGAAAACATTCACCGCAGGGAGACTGATGAAGATGGCGATTACCTCTGGTAAAACCACCCTGGTTGTACTGGCATCGTGCATCGTGATGCTGCTGGCGGGCTGCGGCCTGACCCAGAAAGTCACGGACGGCACCGTGGCTGTGACCAAATCTATTTTTTATAAGCAGGTGAAAATCCTGCATCTTGATATTCGCGCACGTGAAGCCGTGAACAACAACGCTGGCGGCATGGCGCTGTCCACGGTAGTGCGTATTTATCAGTTGAAAGACCGGAAGGCTTTCGACGCCACCGATTACCCGTCACTGTTTGCGGCTGACAGCCAGGCCCTGAAGGCTGACCTTGTGGCTGAGAAGGATATCCGTCTGCAACCCGGCGGGGCGATGATAGTGGATATGCCGATGGAGGAAAGTGCGCAGTATGTGGCGGTCGCCGGAATGTTTATGTCACCGGATCAGGTGAACAACACCTGGCGTGTGGTCCTCTCCCGTGATGACCTCAGCCCGGATAAGGCCAGAATTATTGAAGCCGGTAACAACAGCCTGACGCTTAAACCTGTGAAGGATGACTGACATGCCGCGTCCCTCTTTGTACGAAATACTGTTTGGCAGCTTCACCGGCGGTCTTGATCTGCATCAGGTCAGCGAAGAGAACCAGGTCATTCTGTCGGTACTCGACAATATGCAACGCATCCTCAACTGCCGTGCAGGCACGCTGGCCCACCTGCCCGATTACGGCCTGCCCGACATGACCCAAATCTTGCAGGGGCTCCCCGGGACCGCCCATCAGTTAATGGCCGCACTTTCCGGGGTATTGTTGAAATATGAGCCCCGCCTGAAGAGTATTGAGGTGACTATGCTGGAGCAGACCCTTCCCGGCGAACTCCGTTACGCCATCGATGCAGAGCTGAAGGGCTTCGGTCTTGTGCGTTACGGTACCGAATTTATGCCGGAAGGGCGGGTGCTCATCCGGCATATGAGACAACAGCAGTTTATCAATCAGAATGTATTTTAATGTTATTCCGCTGTAGTCGAATAAATATGATCGAAAAATCAAAAATATAAGCTAAGGGAATGAAGTATGGCACGAAGAAAAAAAGAGGATAATGCGCTGGGTGTAATACTGGTTATTCTTGGCGTTATTGCCTGGGGAATTTACGTTGCGGTGAGGGCGCTGATTAATGTTAACGAGCGCTTTATTGATTCGGTATCAACCCCTGCCGGGATTATTGCGCTCTTCTTTGGCTTGCTGGTTATGGCTGTTTTACTCATTAGGTATTTTATCTACCGGGGTTTCAGGCAGAAAAATGCCGCACTTGAACAGGCAACATCTGACCTTGTTCAGAAGGAAAAAGCGTTTGATGAAACCGTGAGTACCGGGGTGGCTCGGGGTATTTACCACGAAAAGCAACGGCTTGTCGGTCTCTGGGATGAGTATTACGAGGCTAGAAGTAAAGCCAGCCGGGCGCTACAGCGCATTGTTGACTCGGCATATAAATTTAAAGTTAAGACCTTGCTTGCCGGGACCACGGTGAACAACTGGCAGAGTAAATACGACCAGCTCCGCAAGGAAAGGGATGCCTACACCGTCATCAGCGAGAAAATCATTTTTCTTGAGCTTGAGGATAATGCCGACTGGGACAGCGTAAAGCAGCAGTTCCTGGATAAGGTCGCGTTTCTGGAAAAAGCTCAGGAAGAAAAGGAATATCAGGCCGAGCTCAAACGTCAGATGCGGGAAGAAAAGCAGCGTCAGGATGAGCTGGACAGGCAGCAGCGCGAAGCGGAAGAAGAGGAGCAGCGCCTTGCTGAGCAGCAGCGAGTGCTTGAAGAAGCGCTATTGGCTGCCGAAGGTACGTATAAAGAAGAGCTGGAAAGACAGCGTCTTGAACTTGAACAAAAAATCCAGGACGTGCATCAGCAGTATGAACGCGCCAAATCCATGGCCCAGCTTACAAAACAGGGACATGTGTATGTGATTTCGAACATCGGTTCCTTTGGTGAAGATGTCTTCAAAATTGGTATGACCCGTCGGCTGGAGCCGATGGAACGGGTGAAAGAACTCAGTGGGGCCGCCGTGCCGTTCGATTTTGACGTTCACGCCATGATCTCCTGTAATGATGCGCCGGCGCTCGAAAAAACGCTGCACGACCATCTGGAACGTTACCGCATTAACAGAATTAACTTACGTAAAGAGTTTTTCCGCGTAGATCTCAGCAAAATCATTTACGAGGTGGAACGTCACCATGGGCAGGTTGACTACATTGCTGACCCTGTGGCGCTACAGTACCTGCAAAGTCTCGAATATGCTGAAAGCGAAGCGGCATGAATATCTCCGAGCCTTTCACATCAGTCATTGCCCTCATGTATAACAATCTGGAATAGAATTATGGCAAAGCTAATGACCTCTCTCTCGCTGTGTGGGGAACGAATGACACATGGGGAAAGACGCGTTGCCCAGCGCCTGGAGTCACACCTTGGTGATGATTGCCTGGTCTGGTATGACATTCCGGTTGGACGACAATACCGACACCCGGACTTTGTTATTATCGATCCCTCTCTCGGGCTTATCTTTCTGGAAGTTAAGGACTGGCGGCTGAGTACCCTTCGCCATGCCGATCCGCAGACGGTCATTCTGGAGACAGGTCAGGGGCAAAAACAGGAGCGGAATCCGCTGGTTCAAGTGAGAGAGTATGCCTGTGCGACTGCCGAAATGTTGTCCCAGGATCCGGGCTTGCAGCAGAAAATGGGATTGTACAAGGGTAAGCTTAACGTTGCATGGGCTTATGGCGTGGTGTTTACCAACATCACTCGTCAGCAACTGACTGCCCTGTCTGCCGATGGCGCCGTTGAGTCTATATTTCCGCAGGCGCTGTCGATTTGTCAGGATGAAATGACAGAGTCGGTTACGCCCTCTGCGTTTCGGCAAAAAATCTCCGCGCTGTTTACCACCCGTTTCAGGCCTTCGATCACCCCGGTTATGAGGGATGCCCTGCGTCGGTACCTTTTCCCGGAGATTGCGATACCTGCGAAAAAAAAGAACAACCATGTTCAGCGGGTCATGGATATACAGCAGGAGGTGCTGGCCCGCAATCTTGGGGAAGGGCACCGCGTCATACATGGAGTTGCAGGTTCCGGCAAGACGCTGATTTTACTCTACCGTTGTTTGTATCTTTCAGAAACGACAACGCGTCCTGTATTAGTGCTCTGTTTTAATATTATCCTGGCAAACTATATCCGTGAATGTATTGCTGAAAGAGGGCTGTCGGACAAAGTGCACGTGTATCATTTCCACGACTGGTGTGCGAGTGCTGCCCGTAAATTCAAACTAAATGTGAGCCGGGAAGGGCTGTTCTTTGATAATTGTTTTGCAGCTCTGGAAAATGCGGTTAACAGCGGAGCAGTGACAGATAGCGGTTATGATGCTGTGCTGGTTGATGAGGGACATGATTTTGACCGACGCTGGCTTTCATTAATCGCCCGGCTGTTTGATAACACAACGCGTTCACTGCTGCTGATGTACGATGACGCGCAGTCACTATACCGGCGTGAGAGAGCTCTTAACTTTTCGCTGGCGAGTGTGGGTATCCAGGCTCAGGGACGCACGTCTGTCCTTCGGGTTAACTATCGTAATCCCTGTCGTATTCTCAATTTTGCTTATGCTTTCTCACGTGACTATTTTGACAGCCATCATAATCAAGAGCTCCCTTTGGTGCTGCCGGAAGCCTGCGGAGAGGATGGTGATATTCCTGATATCGAGCTATGCCAGTCTGAAGCGGAGGAGGCCCATCGTGTTGTGACATGGCTGAAGGAGAAACACGCGGTTGCAGATCGCTGGGGAGATATAGCTGTACTGTGTCCTACGCGTTTTTCAGCAGACAGGCTCACCGTATTGCTGGAGCAACATAAGATACCCACCGCCCTCAGCTTTACCCCCGGGGATAAAAAAAGCTACTCACACCACAACGATGTTGTTCATCTCATGACCTTCCAGAGCAGCAAAGGACTTGAGTTTCCTTTCGTTGCTGTTATCAATGCGTCTTTTGTTCACAAGGCTGCTGAAGATGAGTCGGAAGCCATTCCGGCGCTTTATGTGGCATTTACCCGCGCAACACGTTCGCTACTGGTGACCTGCCACAAAGAAAACAGTATCAGTCGACAACTGACGAAATTCGCCGACCTGGACCTGCAGGAGCTACAGAATGAGCCGGCATAAAACGTTAAAAACCGGTAGTGACCCGCGCACACTACCGGATTATGCCGCCCTGCGCGAAGAACTGAGCAAGCTGACACATCCGGCACGCCCGGATGTGAACTGGCGTTATGCGGAAAAACTGTGTCTTTCGCTGTTTGAACAAAATGGTGTGGAGCTGCATACGGCGGCCTGGTACACGTTTACCCGTACGCAACTGGCCGGGCTGTTCGGCCTGAATGAAGGATTGTCCATCCTGGAGGCCCTGATAAGCCATCAGTGGGGCGCGCTGTGGCCGCAGCCGGTCCATGCCCGCATGGAAATCCTCAGAGGTTTGAGCCAGCGCCTGCAACAGCTGATGCGTACGCATCCCCTGAACTACAGCGACCTCAATCAGCTCTATCGTGCAGAACAGCAGCTTGCCAGTCTGGGGGCGGTACTACAGCGCCTGGAGCTCAAACATCTTAGCCAGCTCGATACTTTGCGTACCCTGATGCATAACAATGCCGTCATACTGGAAAACAGCGATGACACAACCAGCTCCGGGCCGACTATTCATTCAGGTATCACGTTGCCAGCTACCGTGATGAATGATGCTGCAGCATCAACCGGAGGTAGTCCGGCTGAAGAGAATAGCGCGCCGGATATCGCAGTGAAGTGGGTGTACGTTGCGCAGCCGGAACAACAGCCGAACGTGGAAGTTTTGACGGCGATACCAGCCTCGGTAAGACCCTGGAAATCCTTTACTGTTGGAATGGTCACTATGCTTGTGATAGGTGCGGCAACGGTGTGGGGCTGGCAGTATCTGCACCGACCTGACCCGTTACAGACCCAGCTTGCCTCATCTCTGACGCCGTTACCCGCAATACTCACTCCCTCACAGCTGAACACGTTGCGACAACAATCTCACCCACCGCAAGCCCTTATCGCAGAGACTCAGTTGCAGCTTGCTCGTCTGGACAAACTTCCCCCTGACTGGAATATTGACTACAGTCGGCAGCTCGTAGAACAGGCTCAGGTGTTGTGGCCGGAGCAGGCTAAACCGCTGATGCAACAGTGGCAGCAACAGCTTAACGCCAGCGCGTTATCGGCAGAAAACCTGGATGGCTGGCATCAGGGGATGACGAAGTTACAGCAACTGGGCGACAAGCTGAACGGGCTGGATGAACAAAAGGGAAAATATATGACGGTCAGTGAACTGAAATCAGTCGTATTTTCTTCCATGCAGTCATTTAATCAGGCCATACCGGCTGAAGAGCAACTGCGGGTATTATCACAAACGCCGGTTGAACAGCCGCTGCCAGCTGCCGCACAGGCTATGGTGGAGATGCATCTGAAGCAGCTCACTGCCCGCTATGCCGAATTGAAACAACGTGCATTTGGGACTCCGTCGGCTGATGCCTCCCAAAAAAACATTAAGCATCATGGATGACACAGTCCGCTACCGGAATCATCGTGGCAGGTGGACCATTTCAGATTTGAACTTTTTGGAGAACAATTATGCCACAACCCCTATTGCAGAGATTGCTGTCAGGCTGGGGCGAACATCCGGCGCAATAGCATTAATGGCGGACAAACTCGGCTGCCGCAGAAAGAAAAATGTCCCCTGGACCGATGCTGAAATGGCGATTATTCGCAACTATTATGCTCAGGGCATTGAAGCTGGATCCCTTACACCGTTACTGCCGGGCAGAAGCGTCAATGCAATATTTTCAATGGCAGAAACACTGGGGGTACAGAGCGGGCGATTTTGGCGAGAGGAAGAACTCGATATCCTGAAAGCTGACTACTCAAGGCGAGGCACATCCGTAGCTGAGCACCTGCCAGGAAGAAGTGTGGTGGCGGTCAAAATAATGGCGAGAAGGCTACGGTTGACAAAATCCCATAGCAGCGAAGTTGGTTTTCGTCCCTGGAGCGACGAGGAATGGATGCTGCTGGAAAGAAATATGCGCCTGAGTGTGGCCGAGCAGCAGGCCACACTGTTTCCCGACAGGACCAAAAGGGCCGTTGAAAAAGCCCGGGGTCGGTTGAAGAAAAAGAAGTAACATCGATTTATGGCACGCAATATCAACCGCAAGAAAGATCCTATTAGTGGTTCCTGATGTATGAGATTTCCTTTCAGCCGTTCAAGAGGAATCGGAAAACTATGGCACCGTGGTTTATGCGTTTTCCACCCATAGAGCCGGTTTGGTGATATTAGCCGCCAATATATAAATTTCGGAGTCGTTAACCCTGTCAAGGGCGATAGTGAGTTTCCTGATCGTGATAACTGCAGAGTTGAAAGTGGTGTATCAGAGGACATCGCTTTCCCATCAGTCATTGCGGACAATGGGGACAATACATATTCCAGCTTACCTTTATTGCCGAGGCTGCCCATGTTTCGGTCAAGCAACCCCTTAATTTAAACCATAAACGTGATCTCGTACATGCCGGACCGGACAAAACAAACGTCTCAAGATCGGATGCTATGTAATCAGGAGAAAATGCATGTTTTTGAACGATCAGGAAACAGCAACGGACCTGTTGTATTACGAAGCGATCGCCAAAACGGTGGTCAAACTCATAGACCAGACATCAGATGCCCCGATCACCATAGGTGTGCATGGTGACTGGGGGGCAGGTAAATCCAGTGTTCTGAAAATGCTGGAGGCATCGTACACGGATGATGATAAAACACTCTGCCTCTGGTTCAACGGCTGGACGTTCGAAGGGTTCGAAGATGCTAAGATCGTTATCATCGAAACCCTTATTGAAGAGCTCATTCAGGCTCGCCCTGGATGTACAAAAGTGGCTGATGCCGCGAAAAAAGTGCTGCGCAGAGTTGATTGGTTGAAAATCGCCAGGAAAGCAGGTGGACTCGCATTCACCACTTTTACCGGTATTCCTACTGTCGATCAGCTTAAAGGCATTTATGATTTCGCCACCAGCCTACTGAGCTCACCACAGGATCATATTTCCGCAGACGATATTAGAGGTTTTGCAAGTAAGGCCAGTGCATTTATTAAAGAAGCTGATGGCGATATTGAATCCCTTCCTAAACATATACATGCTTTTCGCCAGGAATTTAAAGAGCTTCTTAGCGCGGCTAAAGTTGATAAGCTTGTTGTAATTGTGGACGATCTCGATCGGTGTCTGCCGAAAACGGCGATCGCAACCCTCGAGGCAATTCGACTATTTCTGTTTGTCGAAAACACTGCATTTGTCATCGGTGCAGATGAGGCGATGATTGAGTATGCGGTGCGTGAACATTTTCCGGACCTCCCGCAAAGCACTGGTCCCCTGACATATGCTCGAAATTATCTGGAAAAGCTGATTCAGGTTCCGTTCCGTATCCCGGCTTTGGGCAGCGCCGAAACGCGAATATATACCACACTGTTACTCACTGAAAATGCGCTCGGCACGCAACACAAGCATTTTGTCAGCCTGCTTGATAAAGCTCGCGAGGAGATGAAACGTCCCTGGGACAGCCGCGGGCTGGATTGGGAAGCGGTTAACGCGGTGATGGATGGAAATATCCCGTCTGATGTCGAGCAGGCTCTACAAATCAGCGCACATGTAACCCCTTTGCTGAGCAAGGGTACTAGGGGCAATCCACGACAGATCAAACGATTCCTGAACTCAATGATGTTGCGACAGGCCATTGCGGATGAGCGAGGGTTTGGTGAGGAAATCAAACGCCCTATTTTGGCCAAGGTAATGCTTGCTGAGCGCTTCTATCCCACCTTTTATGAGCAGGTAGTTCGTCAGACAAGCAATCACAAAGAAGGTAAGCCAGACGTGCTAGCTGAGTTCGAGGCGCATGTCAGAGAGGCAGGTGCGGTAATGCCTCAGACGGAGCCCCCTACTGAAAAGAATAATGAAAATAAGGATGTTGTTCTGGCCGAGTGGTTGAAAAATGAGTGGGCGGTGGGTTGGGCCAGAATCGATCCGCAGCTTGCTGGTGTAGATCTGCGTCCCTACGTATTCGTGACACGCGATAAGCAAAGCTCCTTCGTCGACTCGCTTATATCAAGTCATCTGACTGCGCTGATAGACAAACTCATGGGACCAAAACTCGCTGTCAGTGCGGTGAAAGACGACCTCGAAAAACTCAGTGCCCCAGAGGTTGACGAGGTATTTGAGACGTTGGTAGAACGCATCTTGCAGCAAGACAGCTTTATTAAGAAACCCGATGGCATTGATGGACTCCAGTTCGTGGTGCAAATACTACCTCAGACGCAGCGTAAGCTACTGGAGTTTATTCGACGTATTCAGATACCTAAAACAGGCGGTGCCTGGCTTCCTGGTTTTATGCAATGTTTTGTCGACCCATCATTTGAGAGAGATTTCCGGGCAATAATGAGTGATTGGGTTGAACAACAGGAGAACAAAGCTTTGAGCCGCGTGACAAAAGGAATACTTGATATGGCAAGGATAAAAAAATAAATGGGAACTTCTAAAGCATACGGTGGGCCAGCAACCGGTCTGGTCCCTGATTTTGTAGATAATCCACCAGAACCAACACTGCCGCTTCCTCATACCACTCAAGATGTAGCCCCCTCATCCCCTGTAGCACCTCGTGACTCAAGTGGTGCAGGACCGCTAAGTTCGCCGAAAGGTGACTTCACCCGATACGCGCGGTCCGGGAGCCGCAGCGCACTTGGTAAGGCCGTTGCTAACTATGTGCGAAATGGCACCGGTGGTGCGGGAAGAGCAAGCCGGCGCATGGGATCTTCACGCGTCGTTGCAGGGGGGTTACTCGGTATCCTCGGTGATTTCCAGCAGGGCGGCGCTACGCAAGTACTGCAACGCTTCAATCTGGGGGGATTGTCTGGTCAACCAGCAGCTACTGTGTTCGTATCATTGATTGAGTTTCTCTGCCCGCCAGGAGGATCTGTCGATGAAGGTATCGCGAGACAGGCAATGCTAGACACCATCGGCGACATGTCGGAGAGCTGTCTGGAGAGTTTCGATGCATTAACACCCGAGCAGCTTCAGGAAGTATTCATCGGGTTTGTGGTGCATTCCATCGAAGGCAGAATCATGGCTGACATTGGGCACAATGCCATCAAGTTGCCCGAGGATATTCAGGCTATTGGTGACATTCAGGCGACGTTACATGATTTTGTTGATACTGCTACCCGCACACATTTGCGAGACGAGCTAGGGCAGATAGATGGACTTTCTGGGAGTGCAGTTGAAGACAAGGTTGAGCGAATCTATGAGTATGCATTTGAATTGATAACCAGCGAAGGAGAGAGGGCAGAATGAGTCATCACACAATAATTGCGAAGCTGGGTATTCAGGATACGTTTCAGCCTGTGCTGAGTCGTCTGCAAACACAGACGACCGAAATCAACTTCCTAAAAGATACCGGACAGCTAGATTATGGTCTGGGTCAGGCGCTGGAGGGGCTCAGTGAATTTGGATTAACCCCCTCAGATACTTCCGTCGATCTGGCAATCCTAGCCGCAACTGTCACCGCTGCGGATACCCGAATTTCACGCGAACAGAATGCGCAGGATAGGTGGACAAGGGAAATTGCATTGCATGTCCCTATGGCTGATCCGGCGCTGTGGACTGGGCAGGCAGGACTTCTCAGCAAGCTTCTGAATTTCTTGACAGGTGATCGCTGGACTCTACAGTTTCACGCGCGACCGATACTACAGACAGAACTCATTGGTGAATCTGTTCATGAGCGCGCTGTTGAACCTACGTCTATTTGCCTGTTCTCGGGTGGTCTTGATAGTTTTATTGGTGCTGTGGATCTGCTTTCGGCTGGGTATTCTCCGCTTTTCATCAGTCATTACTGGGATTCTGTTACCAGTCAATACCAAAGCGACTGTGCGCTTCGTCTGCAGAGACATTTTGGACAGTCCTTTGCACACGTCAGAGCGCGCGTTGGCTTTCCTACAGGCACTGTAGTGGATGATGAGGGCGAAAATACATTGCGCGGTCGTTCGTTTCTTTTCTTCTCGCTCGCTGCGATGGCAGCTGATGCCGTAGATGGCGAGACGGTAATCAATGTGCCGGAGAACGGACTTATATCGCTCAATGTTCCGCTTGATCCACTACGTGTGGGGGCGTTGAGTACACGTACTACGCATCCGTATTACATGGCCCGCTATAATGATCTTTTACATAACGTCGGTATTACCGCCCGCTTAGATAACCCGTATGCGTTCGAAACAAAAGGTGAGATGGCCGCACATTGTCGTGAGCGGGATTTTCTGAGGCAACACGTAGCCAGCACCATGTCATGCTCCTCGCCACAGAGTCGCCGCTGGGACCCGGACGAGAATGAACGCAAACCTAAGCACTGTGGTCGGTGCGTGCCCTGTCTGATAAGGCGGGCGTCGATATTTAGCGCGTTTGGTACTGACAGTACGCCTTACCACATACCCAGTCTCAGCGCGCAGGTTCTTGACAGCAATAAGGCAGAGGGAGAGCATGTTCGCGCTTTCCAATTCACACTGGCGAAACTAGCGGATAACCCAGGACGTGCAAAGTTTGATATTCATAAACCCGGGCCACTCAGTGATAATCCTGATAAAATCGCCGATTATGAAGGTGTTTACACTCGGGGAATGGAAGAGGTGGGACGTCTGCTCAATGGTGTCACAACGAGTCCGTTGTCATGACTCATGCCCAGAAGAGAGTCTCCCCGTTGTGGGTTGACTTTCACTGTCATCTGGACCTGTATCCGGATCATAAAGCTATCATTGCCGAGTGCGATAAAGCTCGAGTGGCAACTCTTGCGGTAACGACAACGCCAAAAGCCTGGCAGAGGAACAATGAACTGACGGAGCACTCTCCTTTTGTTCGTGTAGGACTCGGGCTGCATCCTCAGCTTGTTGCGGAGCGCGAGCATGAAGTGAAGCTACTTGAGCGTTACCTACCTGTCACGCGTTACGTCGGTGAGATAGGTCTTGATGCTGGCCCTCGGTTTTATAAAAGCTTTGAAGCACAGGAGAGGGTTTTCTCACGCATTCTTCACGCCTGTGCTGAGCAGGGTGATAAGATCCTGAGTATCCACAGCGTGCGTGCTGTGGCTAAGGTTCTGAGTCACATGGAAAAAAGCCACCTGAACGAGAATGGGCAGGTCATTCTTCACTGGTTCACGGGTACAGTTTCTGAAGCGAGACGCGCTGCCGAGCTTGGGTGTTACTTTTCGATAAATGAGGAGATGCTCAGATCAGTCAAGCATCGAAAGCTAATCAACAGTCTCCCGCTGAGCCGTTTGTTAACCGAGACCGATGGCCCGTTCATACAGAATGAAACCGTCCCAATACGGCCCAGAGATGTGTACCGGACAGTTCGGGGGATTGCAGAACTCCACGGTCTCAGTAGCGAAGCGGTTAGTTCCCTGATACTCAGTAACCTTAGAAATCTTGTCACCAGGTAACTCTTGTCTCCTTTCATTGCAGATAGTACGGCGTGCGCATTTTAGAGCCACTGTGTGAGTGTTTAACCCCAGGAAGGGGTTCACGTTCAGGAGGTATCTTGCTGGATGAAAATACGCCACATTCCCGTTTGGTTGCCTGGATGACGCCATTGCATATTTTGAAAGTCCAAATCACAGGCTAACGCGCCTGCGGCTTGTTCAACTGGCGTCGTCTGCCCAAAAGATTTGAGCAGCCGTCGCCAGTTTCCTGTTTCTCTCTTTTATCCCTCTTTGACCGTCACCGCATCCAGCGATTTCAGGAGCCACATCATGTCAGTGGCATCCGCCACATTGATATACCATCTTGCTCCGCGTGCGTACTCATTGTCATCTGGCCAGACGGTGTTACCCGTAATGGTGATCAGTAAATCCAGCGTAGCCCCTGCGTTATCTTTAAGATGCACGGAGACACAGTTGAGCGAGCCCACCCTATGCGGCCGCATCGAGAGAAGCGCCGGCGACTGCAGACGCTTTAAAATATGGTCACATAGCGACATCAGTTGACCATGATCGGTCAGACCGATACGGGCCTCTCCCTGCGGCGGCACATCAAACATGACAGCCAGACTCACTTCATTATCATTAACCACCGTGGGTGGTAACATTCCCAGTCGTCTCATGCCGCCCTCGTTTCAGTGAGTATTCCCCGGGCTTTATCGAGCTTACGGGCAACGTGAAACGCCGCCTCCAGTTCAGTACAGTCGTATTCATTCATCAGCGCCCGCCGCTCCGCTTTCTCTTCTTTCTCAGTCATCCCAAGTGCTAGGTAAAGACTGGGCGGAACCGCCCTGAACAGCGCCTCTACCCTTTTGGCCAGCACCACCCCTTCGGTATAGCACCGCGGGAGCTTGGTTGCCGACAGCAGCATGGCTTTTTGCTCCACCGTGAGCTTTTTAAAGCGGGAAATTTGCTCCACTTCATCCGGCGGCATGGTCAGACACAGCCACCACTCGGCCATGTTCAGCATTTTTTCAGCCGTGTCCGGGTAGTCCGCGAGGTTTTGGGTGGCCAGCCACAGCCAGGCACCGAGCTTACGCCACATTTTCACCACCTTAGTCATGTAAGGCGACAGCAGCGGGTTCGTGGTCACGATATGGGCCTCATCAATGACCATGTTGATTTCACGATCTTTATACTGGTCACGCTCGGCGATGTTGTTCACCGTATTGACCAGCGCAATGACCGCCACCGCCATCTGCGCCTCATAACCTTCCCGTGCCAGCGTACCCAGGTCGATCAGCGTGACGTCCGCCTCCGGCCATGGCGTGCCAGGCCGGTTAAACAGTTCTCCCTCAAAGCCTTCGGTGAACATGCGCAGCGCTTCGGACATTTCTTCGGCGCGCGCACGCCGGCTGGTCGTTCTTCGTTCGCGGCCATCGGCATCTTTGGAGTTATCGCGAGCGATATTTTCCAGCGCGTGCATCAGATCCTCAGGCAACATTTGCCGGTTTGCATTAAAGGAAGTGCGCGCCGCCGCGAGGATGGCCTCACGCAGCATACCGCGATCGGCTCGCGTCATGCGTGCTTCCTCTGCCGCTTCCCCGCCGGTCACCATCAGGCGCGCCGCAATTTCCATTTCACCCAGGATGTCACGTTTTTCATCATCTTCGTCATCGCCTGTACCGGCATCAAGCTCGGGCAAGGCGGACTCATCAATGACCAGCTCATCAGGTGAGGCCTGCAGCAGCAGATGGGCATCCGCGAAGGGGGCCAGCGAGACCCCTTTCCCCGGCTTCACGCTGATCTTATTGACGGTCAGCCCCAGTGACTCACAGTAATCTGCAAACAACCCAAACGAGTTACCCGCCTCCAGCAGGAATAACCGGGAACGATGTACAGCCATCAATTGAGAGAGTACTGCGCAGAGCGTGGCCGACTTACCTGAGCCGGTAGGCCCGAAAAGCAACAGGTGCGCGTTCTGCGTGCGGTCATCTTTGTTCATCGGGTCGAAGGTCAGCGGAGCGCCGCCGCGGTTGAAGAAAGAAAACCCCGGATTACCGGTGCCGGTATCGCGCCCAAACACCGGTAACAGGCAGGCAAAATGCTGAACAAACGTCAGCCGGCTGTACCAGTGGTTTTTATCCACCGACGGGTTAAAGCACATCGGCATGGCACGAAGGTAACCATTTAGCGGGGCCACATCGTGTTCAGGATTCACCGGTTGCAGTCCGGCATTGAGCAACTTCGCACTGATATCGAGATAGCGCTTATCGAGGCTGTTGAGATCGGGGGCGCGCAGGAGAAACGTCAGCGCAGATCGGTACAGTTTATGCTGGTCGCCCAGGTATTCCCGGGCTTTTTTGGCATCTTCACGGGCGCGGGTGGATTCAATATTTTCCCCCATAGCGTTACGGCCAAGTCGGCTGAACTCTTCTTCCAGCACGTCCTGAGGCTGGATAATCAGCGTCATGGCGATCATGGTACCTTCCGGCATCAGGTCCATCAGGGTATTGATGTTCTCCCCCCGCCGCACTTCGCCGGTCAGATGTCCTGTTTGCGGTGCGCGGCGTAAACGCTCAACCGGCACGGCCTTATGAGCGACGTTATCAAACCACCACACGCCCCGCTCGGCATCGCTGCGCGGGCGCGTAAACCACAGAGTTTCGCTGAAATCATTCAAAATAGGCAGGCTGTCCGGCTCACCGTCGTCGTGCCGTGCGGCGCGGTAGAGCACCTCAGGAGCCACCCACTGCGGGCTTGGATTAAACCAGCGAAGCAGCCAGCTGTGGATCTGCTCCCCGTTTTGTCGCTCACAGCGAATGCCGGCGCCCGCCAGCGCCGAGGTTAGCCGGTCACACACCTGATTAAGCAGGACGGCCGGCGACAGCGGATCGCGGGCATTCTTCTCGACGTAACGATAAATAACCATACGCGTGCGGCGGGTCTGGCCACGCCAGGGCGCGCCGGTGACAATCTTGTCCTCAAACAGTCCCTTCTCGACTGAAATGCTTTGCATGTGTCGTTCAGTTTCAGCCAGCCAGGCCTGGGTAAACGGCGTCCCCTGCGCCCAGGGTTTGACATATCCCCGCAGCTTATCCATGTAGGCCGTCACGTCAGTTTCATCCTGACAGTAAAACTGCACCACCCACTGGTTGCCGTCGAGCTCCGGCAGGCTGTCCTGCAGGGCATCCTCTACCACGTCGCGGATTTCTTCCAGACGTTCGGCCGGACGCCCCTCGGTACCCACGGGTATGACTTCAAACACGGCGCCGACGGAGACGCCGTCATCAAGAAGCAGGCACCGCCCCTCCGGGAGATACTCTCCCCAGGGCATATAATCAATAATCGACGGCTGCAGCCCATAGGCTCTGGCCTCATCGCTGTGGGTGAAACGCCCCTCACGGCTCAATGGCTCATGACCTTCGACCGCGAAAGGTCCATTGCCGGTAAGCTGTGCGTCTGAATTGTCGGGTTGGCGACGAAACAGTGAGAACATTACAACTCTCCCGTACGTTCGCCCGGCAGGGCGTATTGGATCTGGCTGTAGAACGGAAACACCGTGCTGTATCCCGGCACCGGCGCATTGCCATCGGCGATGTGCGGGTACACATACATCACCATGTCAGGATTGGGCAAGCGTGGAAACGTCTGCTGTATTTCATTTTCCTGCGTGCGGCTGTAACTTTCCGCCACCTGCGTTGACGCGGTGCGTTCGCGATCGTTGAGCGATCGGCGAAGGGTGGTGCGACCTTCACCGGTCGCGTGCATCGTTGATGCGCCGTCATTCCACAACTCCAGCATAGTACTGTCGCCCGGGGGTAACATAGTGTCTTTACTGGTACTGCAGCCGCTCAGTAGCATAAGTACCCCTGCATATATCAGAAGTGTTTTTCTCTTTTTCATTCACCTACCCGCCTTTCTTGTAGAGTTCATCCGCTGAAGCAAAGTCCTGAAAACAACGCAGTAAAAATCTGTCCAGCGCCTTACGCTGAAGCTCTCCTGTGACGCACGGGATCCGTAATGTCGCAGCGGGCAGCCACAGCTGCTCCGCCGCAGGTGTCGGGTCATTGACCAGCGCAACCATCCAACTGAGCGAATTTTTTTTGCCAGGGGCGACTGGCCCCGGTCCACGACAGCACCACCACATCGGTTGCAGCACGCCAACAGCATTGCACTCACCTCCTTCGCACCAAAGCCTGCCACTGCCGGAGCATGACAAACGGACTGCCAGGGTGTGACCTGATGCGTGATGAGCGAGAGAAACAATGCCTGCGCTGAGTCTGAAACCATAGCGACATCCTCCATTAATCAAGACCAGTACCGGCCTGGCTCAGGCTAAAGCCATAGTTCACCTTGCGGCCCTTCTCTTCATAATCAATGGCAAGCTGTTTGGTGATATGGATCGCAACCTTCATACCCGGCGGCACGTAAATGGCATCAAAGGTTTGGCCATAGCGGACTTTTACCCAGTCCGCCGTATCACGCATGCCCCCTGACAAGGCCTTGCCCAGCACGGCCTGCCCGGCGTCCCCCGTCAGCGTAGAAGTCACCCCGCCATATCCATTGGTCTGCGTGCTGTTCTGGTTCTGAGCCAGAGCATCTCCCGCTGCTCCGCTGGCCCCCAACGCAAAGAGCGTCGGCAGGTAGGTAGAGGCGTTAGATTTGCGCTCACCGGAAAGGCACGGTATGCCGTTTTCATCAGACAGCCAGCCGATACTGCCTGAATTACCGTTGTTTCCGCCCTGGCTTCCCCCCTGACTGTCAGCCTGCCCGGCAGGCCTTGGCAGAGTGCGCACGGTGCCGTCTGAAAATACGAACGTAATGCTGGTCACTGAGCCGCGCACGCAGGACAGCGTCCAGTCGCCCGTGGCCGTACCCGACACAACAGCCCCCTGCACATCCGGCAGGTCGATGCCGTTTGCGGTCAGGTTGTCTTTTCCTATCAGCACCTTGAAGGGGTAAGGATCGGTCACTTTCCCATCAATGGGGACGCGACCAAGCAGTGCGGTCATCGCCCGGCTGCCGATTAAGGTCGAGTTCTCGGGTAGGGTGTACACCGGATCTACCGGCCCCTCAGCGGCTTTATTGCCGCTCAGCGTCTGCCCGGTATTTGTTTTATTGGCAAGCTCCGCTTTCTGACGGGTAATGGCGTTGTCATCCATAAAAGAGGTGGCAAATGAAAAACCGCTGGCAGCATTGGTGTTCCCCTCACCGAGAGGTTTGCCGCTGGCATCGACGGCAACGCCGTCTTTCGGCTCGATCCACTGGAGGCCATCGCTACCCGTCGCAGGCGCGGGAGTGCCGCCACCATCGAGGCCTAATCCGACGGGGATATCGCTGCCGACCGTGGAGGAATTTCCTGCCACTACCTCCTGGGTACGGCTGCCTTTATCCTGCAATTGCTGCATGAGGCCGCCTATTTTCGACGTCAGATCCTGCACCTGACTTTTCAACTGCCCCTGCTCTTTATCAGCCACGGACTGCGCGTTGACCACCGCCTGATTAATGCGCTCATCAACGTTCTGATTGGTCTGCTTCAGGTTCTTGTTTTCTTCCGCAAGGCTCTTGTTGTCCGCATCGAGCTGATTTTGTCGCTTGGTCACCGTCTTCAGGCTGCCGACCAGCGTTCTCAGGGTATCCTGCGGCGTGTCCCCCTCAATGCCCATGGCCTTCATATCCTCCGGAGTCAGATCGGGCACGACCGTTCCGACCTTGGTCTGCGCTTTTTTCTCGTTACCGCCCGATGAGCAGGATTTAACGCCGATAAACACCGTGCCAAGAATGGCCAGAGGCACCATGAGTTTGACTAAACCATTGGATTTAATTTTCATTGACGGGCACCCCGCGACTTTTTGGCTTTAGCGTTAACGGCCGGTACGGCGGGCTCCGACAAGAAAGCCCCTTCCGGACGGCCTTCGACCACCAGGTACAGCACGGTGGTGTCCTCAGGCGTTCCGGCATTTCCCAACCACCGGTGCTGGAAGGTAGCCGACACAAATTGCCCGTCCAGTTCGCGGGGATCGAGAATGACGTTTGACGCCGCCGTATTACGTACCTGCAGTGCCACCACGCTGTAACCATTGAGACTCCAGGCAGCCAGCGGGCTCACCATCACCGGCGCTGAGGGATAAAGGGTCGTGACCCGGGAAGGTAATTTCAGCGCGACCGTACTGATGCCCGGCACCGCTTCAACCGTCCGCAGCGGTCCATAGAGGCTTTGCGCGGCATAACGCGTGAGCACCACGGGAAGCGGCGCATTCAGCTTCGCGGGTTTACGTCGTTCGGATGTTCCCTCTCCCTGCGTGGATGCCGGCTGTCCGCTGCTGCCGGCACTGCTGACTTGGGTCTTATCGCTGGCAGAGGCTGAAGACACCTCGCCGTCATAGACCACCTGAACCGGCTCTCGGGTCGCTTTCCCCGCCGCCGCGCTGACGTCGAGCAGGATAATTTCGCCGTTTTCCTTGTTCTGCAGCTGCAGGCGCGTCACCGGAAACGCGTCGGTGGCGTCCAGATAGACCGCCCCTCCGCTGCTCTGCACCCGCAGCTTGCCGTTAAGGGAAGGTGGGAAACCCACCCGTACGTTTTTGTCCACGAACACGATCCGCTCCTGCCCCACGTTGAGCGGTATCTGCAGCGGGATCCGTTCCCACTTCATCAGCTCCACGGCATGGGCTGCACCGGCCGAAGCTATCAGTAACCCACCGGCTACCAGGATGTTTACTTTCACTGGAATACCCCCGTTTTTTTCTCCGGTGTCTGGACAGGCATCGCTTCCAGACGCTGCGGCACACCGTCATAGCAGTCCATGGCCAGCCCAAACGGATTACGCTCGGGGTCGCCCTCCCAGCGGATCACTTTTATCGGATAACGCACCATCGCCCGCTTAACCGGCTCGGTGTGGTAGTACTCGTCCGCCACCAGGTCAAGGCGGGCGACCCATTCATCCTCGGATTTGATCTCCACGCTTTTACTGCTGTAACCGCGTTTGGGGATCTCGTAAACCACACGCACGCGATCTTTCAGCTCGCCGCTGTTGGTGCGAAATTCAGCATCTTTATTCAAAAAGTCCTGGCAGGCCGGCGTCAGGAACGGGCTCATCTGGGCAATCTTTGCCGGATAGTCCACCTCCCCGTCTTTGGGCCAGGCATTGAGCTGCTGGAAAATGTAAAAGGCAAAGCTGTACACCGTGGAGGGAGGCACTTCCCACCACTTTTTGGTACTGCCCGACCGCAGATCCGGCGGGTTATGAATGGTCAGATTTCGGGGTGCCAGCATCCAGCCGGTGCTGGTTGTCAGCAGTGCAACAAACAACATGCCGCACACCAGACGAAGGGTAAAAATATGGTTGTCCCGCGCGCTCACCGCATTGCGAAAACGGCTCATTGATTTGCTCCCCGTTTAATCGACTGCGTACGCCGCAGCGCCCATGCCCGGCTGTGAACGATCAGCCCCCGAAAAAGCCCGGCGCGGGCGCGCAACTCTTCCAGCCGGCGCCACAGATAGTTGTCTGGCTTTCCGCGTTTGTAATTACTGACCCACCGGCCGCCGATAAACACCACGATGATCGGCATAATCAGCATGCAGGTGGGGATCGCAATCCAGCCGACCGCAGGAATGAAGACCAGAGGAAGAGAGACCGGAATACCGAGCACAAAACCCACCCCGGCCGCCAGAAGAAATTCTCCGGCGGTGAAGCCTCTCCAGACGACGGGCGGGGTATTCAGACGGTCGGGTAAAAACTCGATCACGGCCATACCGCCTCCTCAGATGATGTCGCTGGATTTGGTGACAAGCCAGATAACGACGACGAGCAAGATCACGCCGATAATGACGAAGGTGCCGAACTCCGTCCACGTCGCCTTACCCTGACGGACGTGATGGAAGCAGCTGATTGCCGCATTAGCGACAACGATAAAGGCGACGGCCGCAATAATAAGACCGCCCAGCGTAAGTCCGTCGCGCAGATAGCCCTTGATCGTGGCATAGGTACCGCTCCCCCCTCCCGTTGAAGGCTGCTCAATGGGCGGCAGGTCAGCCAGGGCATTACCGACATAAAACAGCGTGCTGCCTGCCAGCAGGGCAAATTTGTCACGAAAAAAAGTTATTAACTTCATTGAATTATCCTTACATCAGTGGAAAAAGAAGAAGAGAGTCAGGAGCAACAACACCACAAGGCGGATGGCCGTTTCTGGCAACTTGCTCATCGGAATGGATTTATCGGAAACGCCGCGGTAGGCCGTCATCAGTACCCATGCCACAAAAAGAAACAGCACCGCACCCAGGAGGCCTAAAATCAGCAAATTGAGAGCAGACGGCTCCATGCCACCGCCGGTACCGGCACTCCAGCCTGACTGCTGACCGCTGGTCATGGACATTAACGATCCTCCTCACCGCGGTACTGGCCGGTGACAGACATCGGTATGGAAGGCTGAGCCCGGGAAGGTTCCAGATAGCGCGCGATACCCTGCTTCATCGTGTTGATGTCGCGGGTTGCGCTGAGGTAGTCGAAGTAGAAACGGGCATCCTGACCATTCTGGTTGGCCACGACGCGGGCCCTGTCCAGTCCGGCCTGAACCTGATCGAGCTGACGCATCACCAGGGCCAGCTCGTCTTTTTCGGAAGCCTGCGTCGGAAACGTGCTGAAACTGCACATAGCCAGCAGCAGTACGCAGAGTCCGGGGGTTGGGCGCATGACGCTCTCCTGTGTATTTAAGGTTGCGGGGGAAAGACTGACGCAACCGAACAGGGAGAGCAGCAGGAAAGTGTTTATAGCGGTGCGAAAATTAAAAAACGAAGCGAAGTGATGGGTTTTAGTAACGTAGCAAAACTAAAGGTTTTTAATGTTAAATGAGAGAGGAATAGCCAATCAAAATCTCAAATCTAAGCGTGAGACAGGGCTGTTTAAGCGGCACATCAAAGTTCTAAGGAATAGGAAAAAATGAGCATTTCAAATTATGAAGTCGAGTTTCAGAATGCAATCCAACGAACAAAAGACTGGGGCCTTAATGCGCCCTTGTTCAAACCATCAGAACGACGATTCTTTAATGATAAAGGACTAAGAAAACTGACTACGCTTCTTCAAGATAGCTTAGGGAAAATGCATCCCAAGGAAGTCTCGCAACAGTGCTTTGCCATAAATTATTCCATGCAGGAACAACTTGAAGCTCTTTTGGGAACGGACCTGACTTACACTCTGGGTTACGTAGAATTTAATCAGCACAACGTATTTTACACCCCGGAAGAACAACTCGAAGCGCTTCTCGGGACACCGGCGTCAATGAGACCCGTTAATCTTCATGCCTGGTTAACGTCCCCCTCTTATGAAATCATCGACCTTACCTTCGGGACAACGTACGGTGTCGTGCATAATGACCCGAGTTGCTACGGCCGGATAAGTGCTCAACATTATTCACTTTTTACGAAGGATTTCATTCATCATCCACAGGTTGTAGGCGATGATTTCCTCTCAGCCATAGGTGGAATCCTGCAAGTTAATTGGGGTTAGTTGCTGATACTAAGGTCGATATTTAATCTTTGGGGGAAGCATGGTCATCGCATCCCCCCATAATTTCACAGTGCGCTTCCTGAACTTTCTCCACCTAATAACCGTCACTATATCGTAACTGTTGTTTGTAAAGTTTACGATTTTCCCGACGACGCTGGTCGGGCGCTATCTGTCCGGACATGTTCAAACAATGCTCGCGTCGCCTGACAATCGCCTCACGTGCAGAATCATCCACAGTGAGATCGAGCACTTCCAGCCAGCGCCGTGCAGCCCGATGCCACCATCCACGCGCTTCAAGCATCTCAGCCTGATTATCTTTTAACGTCATGTTCATCTTAAAGATACTTTTTGAATGCGCCGGTGACGACCGTCAATACAAAACCCAACATTATCGCCGAGGGCAAGAGCAACAAATTAGGCCATACCGCCGTCGGCCACGCAAGATAGAGCATGCAGGGGCCGTACAATGCGGGTTTCACGTAGCGCTTCGCGTGGTGGTAAACAAAGCTGGACTCATACCCGGCGCCGTAGCGGCGTAAGTCTCGCCGCACAAGGCCATCAACAACGCCTATAACACTTACCATGATAAATAGCGGTACCGACAACACCAAAATAGCCACGCGGATGGCGAAGATCACCGTCACATACACCGTGGCCTGCAAGTATTCCCACAAAACCCTCGCCAACCAGCTGCCAGCACGGCTGAGTGTCTCCACCGTTCCTCCCTGACTGTGCGCACTGCGGGCAGTATTTACCCAACTGATAAATCCGCTGTCCACAAAAACCCATTGATAGGCCTGCTGGATCCACGCACTGATGACCACTACCGGCTGTGAGAGCATCAGGCTGCGGGTGAAGCCTTCTGATAAATAACCGCTTTCTGTCAGCATGACCTGCCGGCTGTGTTCAGCACCTTCACCTGCCCAAATAAAGGTCATGCCGGCATATTCGATAAGCAGGCTGACCAACAGAGATGCCAGTAATATGCCGATCACCTTCCAGGGCATCAGCCAGAACAGGGTAATGAACAGACCGGGCTGTTTAGGCGGAGCCGTCTGCTGTCGCGGCTGAACTTTCTCCTCGGCCATTATCCCTCCGCGGATGCCGCCAGGGCATCAGAAGGTAAGGCGCTGCCCGTCCACCAGGTTTCGCCGGTGCGGTAATTCTGCTGCATGTATTCTGCAATACGGCTGATGCTTTCCGGCATCAGTGGGTCGTTACCGCTTCCCGGCAGCGGCATCCGGATTTTCCATAACCGTCCCCCTTCCAGCAGGGCAAATGCCTGTCCCTTAGGCAAGTTGATAATGTCCGCTGGCGTTATCATCGGCATTCTGGCCAACGTCACCTGATCCTGTACGTTACTGTTAAAATCTGTTCCCTCGCCAGGGTGCGACACGTCGGTCACGCCGGAGGTAAGGGTTTTATTATACACATCAACCTCGGGCAGTTGGCTGGTCAGCAGCTCCGCCGTGCTGTTTTCACGTACTCGCAGCATAATCAGGGAGTTGAAGTTACCGACAACCTGGTTCGCTTTCGCACGACTCCCCACGCGTGCCTCGATATCGGAGAGGGTCTGGGTGTACGCCGTCACCTGGATACCGGCACCGCCGCCCTTGTTGATAAGCGGGATGAACTCATCCCCCATCAGCTCATTGAACTCGTCACAGTGCAGGTTGATAGGCACTTTCTTTTGCGTGGCAGCGCCGGTTTCATCTGCCAGACCAAATTTATAGATATGGCCGGCGACAGAAACGAGATCCGCAAACATGCTGTTGCCAACGGCCGAGGCAACCTCCGAATCCGACAGCGCATCGAGTCCGACATACACGATCCCTTTCTTGCGGATCACCTCCTGCCAGTCAAAGATGGGACGCTTATCGTCCATATCGTTGTAATCCGGTGCCAGGAGCGCCGCCGTCTTGCCCGTGGTAAGTTTCTCCAACAGGGGCAGCAGAGAGGCGACGATTTTATCAAAATAGGTACGGTCATAACGAACGGCGCTGCGCAGGCCGTCCAGCACCGGATCCCACAGTTTTTTCCCTTCATCCGTGCTCAACGTCATCTCGATGGCCCACACCCGCATCGCATTCGCCTGTCCCTGCATGTTACGCGGTAAGTCTTTCTCTTTGAGCATGCCGGAGGACAGCAAATTCTCCACCTGCTGCAACAGGTGAGGCGCCTTCGAGGCCAGCATATTTTCTACGTAGGTCTCATAGAGCTCACCAATATTGGTCACGTAGCGCAGGATAAGGGTGTAGTCAGGACGCTGACCCAGTGCCACCAGTGCCCGGGTGATGATGTTCACAAAACGCCAGGCGAATTCTCGAAACGCCGCCGAGTTCCCCTCGCCGGACAACTGCCCTGCAACGCGTGAGGCCACTTCAGAGATTCGGCTAAAGCGGCCAATGGCGTTATACCGCGCGCTAACGTCTGGCCACCCCAGGTGGAAGACGTAAAACTCATTCTCCCGGCCCGCCCTGCGAGCCTCGGCATACATGCGTTTGAGCAAGTCTGCATCCCCCTTAGGGTCAAACATTACCGTGACATCACCGCGGCGAATGTCCTGCGTCACCAGCACCTCGGCCAGACGAGTTTTGCCCACGCGGGTGGTTCCTATCACCAACGTATGACCCACACGCTCGCCCAGGTCATACAGCACGTCACTCTCATCGGGCTCGACGCCGTGATAAACAGGGCTGCCCCCCACTGGCGGTAAAGGCCGCGCTGGATTAAATATCGAGTCTGTCTGCGTCAGCCGGCACAACCACGGCAGGCTGTACTCCAGCCGCTTTTCAAGGTCACGTGCCATACGGTAGATGACGGATGGCTGAACATAATGTTCTGATTCAGGTCGCCTCGCTTCCAGCAGCCGCTGCGTGTGTTTTTGTGTCCACTGAAATCCGCGCCCCAGGAATAAATACCGCTGGCTCACGGGGATTTGCCGGCTGCTCAACTCATAGCGCGGCAACCGTTTTATATTGCGGCGGTAACGCAGGATACGCAGTCCCTGACGGGTACGTTGAAGAGCCAACACGCCAAAGCCGGCGGCGGTCACCCAACTGACTGAAGGAGCCAGTGCAACGGCCCAGGGTGCCGTCAGACAGATGTAGGTAGCACTCCAGGCGGTTCCTGCCGTGTACAACTCCACAGCAGGTCGCAGGAGGGATTCCATGACATAACGGTCGCTCATCGCTGCTTATCCTTCAGGTTATCGTTACCCTCTCCTGTGAATACCGCGCTCACTACCGGTTTCAGTAATGACGCATTCATATTCCAGACATAGCGCATACCTTCCAGCAATACACTAAAGAGAAGGACACACTTTCCCAGTTGAGTCATCAGGAAGTGATCGCCCAGAACCATTCTGGCCACGCCGACAAGCTGATCCACGGAAAGGAAAAGCCAAAGTCCGAACGTCAGTGCGCCGATTAAGAAAAAAGGCATGGCCACACCCACTCGCCAAAACAAGTTCAGGCCAATCCGAACAGGGTTGGTCATTAGCAGTACAAATGCTTCAAAACGACTGAAGCCAAGCTGTCGCAGGCGATTGAATTCAAAAACAAACGATTGATTCATCGTCATTGCCTCTCCCTCATTAATCTAGGTGTTTCCAGCCGGCGTTGCCGGACAACAGTTTTAACAGACGATTGCCGCTGATAAGCGAAACGTCGGGTATGGCGCGCAACGCTTCGCGGCTGACCTCCCCGGTTCGTCCGGTATGCACAAAGAAACCCCGACAGCGCTCCTCGCGTAACAAGGTCCCAAAGTCCAGGATATGCCGGGACGAAATGCTGCTTGAATAGCGTTTTGCCTGTATTAACCAGCGCTGGCCATTAATCCAGACCTGACCATCGACGCCGCCATCGCCGCTGTAGCGGGCATTTCGCTTTATCCGATATCCCTGACGAGCAAACGCCGTCATAAGCATTTCTTCAAATACGTAGGGATTGATTTTTCGAAGGTAAACCAGCTTAGCGGCGTCGTCGCGCAGCTGCGGGATACGGGCAAGAATACGCACGGCCTGACGCTGATAACACCGGTGGCGGCGCTGACTTACCGTGCCAAAGAGAAACGGCAGCAGCATGAACACCAGAGGAAGTAACAGTACGCTCAACCACCATCCCGGTACGCACTGCCGCAGGGCGCTGAGAAACTCGCCCCCCGTAAGTGCAGGACTCATTGAGCAAGCCCCTTCTCGGTAATGATCAGCGGGTAGTGCGTCAGTTGCAGACGGCGAGCCAGGTCGCTGCCGGAAACCGGCACCATATCGCTGCCCGGGAGCAACGCCTGCAACGCCTTCAGGCGGTCCTGATCTGCAACATTCACCACAAATCCGGTCGCATTGAGACGAGTAAGCTCCGCGGCGCGCTGAGCCAGCCACTGTCTGGACAGGTCGTCATCGCCGATAATAAAAACGGGCGGCATCCCGGGGAGCGTGAGTTTTCTGGGCGTCACTGCGCCGGGTGAAAGCTCAGGCGTGCGGACGGGTAATGCTGATGCAACCGAGACCTGCGCGGGTGCCTGAGACTGCTCCACTGATTCCGGCGGCGTAAATTCACCGGGCTGGTCATTCACCGCGTCAAAATAGGTGTCCGTCGACTCTCCCCCCAGATCTCCCACCACCGTCAGCGCAGCATAACCCGCCGTGGAACACCCCACAGCGCACATCAATACCATCATTTTTAAGATTTTCATTTTGGCTCTATCCAGGTGAGTTGATTACTGGCCAGCGCAACCCCCTTCGGCGGCATCGGCATCAGATATTGTGTGTCAGAGAATTGCTGAACGGGGACCAGGGTGTCGAGCTTACGGCGCACGATCGCAATATAGGTGGCGGCGGCCTTACCGCCTGCTGGGTGGTGGTAACACCCGGCCGCTTTAATCCAGCTGCCCGGACTGGTTTCATAGCAGGTTCGCAGGATATTGGCCGCGACGCGCAGGTTGGTGTAAGGGTCGAAGGCATCATAGAAAGAGGTAAACAAATGGCCATTCCACCCCAGATTGACCTGGGCAATACCGACATCGATGCGCTTGAGCGGGTATTTACGGACAAATTGCAGCAAGGCTTGCCAGGCGGCTTCGCGGGTCTCAAAACGATAACCTTTGCCCGCCACATTAATTGTCCAGGGCCACGGACGTTCGCCATAGGGAAGGCGCCGCGAGCTTTCTGTCAGTGCCAGGGAATACAACGATTCCGCCGGCACACGCGCAGCCGCCGCGATCTGATGATACGCAGGCGGGATTTGCTGAAGTGGCTGAGCGCTTTTCGCAACGCTGCACAGCGGCAGCAGTAACAGCGCTGACATCAGAATGCGGCGAGTTGCCATCCGTTTTCCCCTTGCTGCAGGATCACCGGCATTTGTCCCTGACCATAGGTCATCCACAATCCGCGATCGTGATTCAGTGTGATTTGACGACTTCTGACCCGGTCAACCGGAATGTTGTGGCTGACCGCCCATTTGCGCACCGTGTCATCTTTGCCATCGCTGCCAACCAGATAGATATCAACCGGGCGATTGTCCGCTAATACTGCGGCGAGACGCGCGTCACAGCGCTCACAGTTGTCGCGCACGAACAACGCCATGCGCCCGTTTGTGTCATGGGCAAGGCCGGAGGCATTCCCCATATTGACCGACAGCGCATTAGGGTACAGACGGCTCCACGCCGCGTTCACTTCCCGCTGAAACGCCAGCTCCTTTTCCGTGCGCTGGTATTCTTCTTTCACCCACAGTTCCGCCAGGCGGCGACGTTCGGAAGCGCTGTCGCTTTCCACACCCAGCGTGGTCAGCGGGTCAAGCCCGGGAGATTGGATCCCTCGCTTACCCTGTTTCAGCTGCTGATACTTCTGCCACTCGATATCACTCAGCCCCCACAGCTGGGCCGATTGCTGTGACTGCGACTGGAGAGATTTATCCTGAAGGCTGTTTGCCGTTGAGGTGGTGCTGGTTGCACTGTTGACGGTATCCGCTCTGGCGGTGCCCGTTGCCAACAATATGAATAGCATGGCTGCTCGACTGATTTTCATCACGACTCCTGTTTACTGTGCGCTGAGGCGCTGTGGTATGCCGTTAACAGAGAACACTGCCTGATCGCCCTCAATGCTGCGCAGCTGCCATCCCCAGGCTGAATCGCCCGGCGACAAGAGTTGCATCTGAGATAAGCTCGTGGCACCCAGCGGTGCAACGACAGCAAAATTCTGACCGCCCCGCTGCTCAATGCCCGTCAGGATAAACGGCGCAGCCAGTGGCACAGTTCTGGCTGACCGCAGAGACTTTTTTGAGGCACTCGTTTTATGTTTTTTTCCGGCGGTCACCGCACCGCCTGAAGCGGCAGCGGCCGGTTTTTGAGCCTGACTCGCTTTGAGGGCGTCGACAGTGGCTTTGAGTGAGGAAAACTCGAGGGCGCTCGCCTGACCATTATCAAGCTCATACTGCAGCGCTTTTTTTTGTTCACTGATGAGGCTGTCTAACTGGTCAATTTTTTTGTTCTGGTCAGCGATTTGCCCGTCCAGTACTTTACCGAGCTCACTCATTCCTTTCAGCACGTCGGCTCTTAGCGCAAAACGTTCATCTTGCTCAGCAACGTGTTTTTCCAGCGCGGCCACCGATGATGACAGCTGACTGAGCTGGCCGCTGCGAAATGCGGCTTCGAGAGAGTTAACCCGAATGTCCATGTTGTTCAGCTGAAAATACAACACCACGCTGAGCACGCTCGGAGCAATAACAAAGAGGGCAGCAACGCCGATGGCAGTACGTTTTAGAAGCGCTGACTGGGTTAGTGAGAGCGTGGGATGTCGAACGGCGGTGTTGTTTTGCTCACTTACGTTTTCCGTTATTACGGGGTCTGGGATAGGTTCTTGTTCTGGCAATGTTTCACAGGTCATTGCACATCATCCTTACAACGGTTCAGAAAGGTGTAAGGTGCAAAAACAGAGGAAATAAGGCGATGCTTAACTCAACATCGCCGTTTAAAAATTAACAGTTAAAGGGGGCTGACCAGCATTCGGTCAGTGGCATTCACACTGATATCACCAGGAGGGGGGAGGCGCTTTCCCTGACTTGCTGCAGTTGCCTGAATACGTAAAAGCGCTACTGACGCCGCGCTTATCGCATCTTCTTTCGTCGCGGCAGAAATACTCACGTCTTCCAGATCGCGAAAGCATAAGGTGATCCCCTCTGGCACATCAACGATATCCACGGGATAAGGTACGAACAACGCGGCAAATTTCTGTGCCTGACGTTTTCTTGTATCCAGTTTACTCACAAGGTGCGTTGCCCGAAGATGTGTATAACGCTTAAGCATGTTCATCGATTTATGACCTGAAATTGCAGCAACTTCCATCACATTCAGCGTCCCCAGCTCAAACAGCCTGCTGACGGCCTCATGGCGAAGATCGTGAAAATGGAGATCGTCAATACCCAGTTCCTCCAGCGTGACACGCCAGGCGCTTTTAAAGCCATTAGAGGTGTAGGTAAAAACAGGCCCCCGCTGAGCGCCCTCAAACTCGCGCAACACCTGGCGGGCTTTGGAGGATAAAGGCACATCTCTGGACGTGCCGTTTTTGGTCATCGGCAGATGGGCAACCCCAAGCTGCAGATCGATATACTCCCAAGCCAATGAGAGGATTTCTCCTTGTCGCATTGCCGTTTCAAGAGCCAGATAAAAAATAGCCAGCAGTTGAGGATTTTTAGCTTTCAACGCCCTGACAATCCTGCGTTCTTCTGAAGATACCAGCCGGCGGCTCCTGCCACCCGACACGGGGGGTTTACGAACATGTTCAACCGGATTGGAGGTGCACGTCCCCCATTCAATACGGGCAATATTGTACATCGCTGAGAGGAGTGCCATTTCAAGGCGAACGGTGTTCGCACTGACTTTACGACCGGTACGAGGGCTGACGCTGGCAAGCCTCGCATCCCGATACTCGGCAATGTCAACGGAAGTGATCTCATCCATGAACTTCTCAGCCAGCGGCATTCTCCGGATCACATTAACCCGGTAGAACTCCTGAAGCTGCCCACGGTTATGGATGGACACTGTCGCGTAATACTTTTCCAGCGCTTTCCCTAACAACATCTTTTTTAAACGTTTTTTAATCACAATGATAGTCCCCAGTAAAAGAGAAAACATACCATTGTTATCTGATAACGATCCTGCCAATCCGGTGTGTGGCAAAAAGCTGGAATTGGCGCAACTATCGTCCGTGCCGGTAGTGGAAAAACGGTTGCAACTGTTGCATGTGCGGCAAATGAAATCCTGCTGGGAGGTGGGGGGAGCTGTGATACAGGAACCGATAATAGATTGAAATGGAGCGCCCCTTCAGGTAACGGTTGGAGCACTGCATGCCCTGATGTGACCACTTACGCTTACGCAATCTGTGGTCAGAATTAGCATTTGATGGTACTGCCAATCCGGTGTGTGGGCATCTTCGGGGGGCGGCAAGCCTGGTTACTATTGTAGGTACACATCTTTTGATAAAGGCAGGTCCAGCGATTACGTCGGTTATACGCTACCAACGTCATTACCAACCTGCCCAGTTATTCAGCCGGGACAAACTCAGGAAGGCTGTAGTTGTATGAAAGTTTTATTAGATTATTGAGGAGCCGCTTAAGTCACTGATAGCCAACCACGCTAAAGACACCAGGGGAGCATCCTTGGATAGGATTGGGATTTGAATAAATAGAGTAATTAGCATTAGTCGGAACGGGAAAACTGATAAATCCGCTTTTTGCCCACTCGGGATTATTGTCACTCGCGCTCGCAACAGTGAAGCCATTTACCGTCGCCCAGAGAGCCCAACTATTAGTGCATGCTCCGTCATTGACGCCTTTAGTGACAGTTGAATGGCCGTCAGATACGTTAACGATCAGCGTACTATCACCGCCATTATGACCATCAAATTGAGATATATGACTACCAAGATCAACGTAGTTTCCCGTTTTTTTCCCAACTATTACCCACACACCGGATTGGCAGGAAAGTATGGCCCCCGTCACATCGCGGCTTACCAGTCCATTTTGGCTACAACCGTTGCCTGCTGTGTTGACTTGATCAAGCTGCAAAACATCTCCCGTAGACAAGCGGCCATCAGCCCTGACACTTCCTGCTTTGACCTGACCACCGGTGTAGATATTTTTATCATTGATGGCCCGTACCCAGTCATTATCAGTCATGGTAAAGCCACCGCCATGGGTCTCATTAAGCCAACCTTTACTGTCCCGGGTTATCAGCCACCCATTATTACTGCGAATATCGCCGCCAGCGGTGATGGCGTTTCCAGCTGTAATACTATTGTTGGCCGTTACGTTGGAAGTTGCATTCACATTCCCCCCCTGAACTGTACCGGCAGCAGTAACATTGCCACTAAAGTTTCCCGTCTGTGCGTTGACCGTATTGGTATTGTTGAGGTTGTTACTCCCCATATCAATGCTCGTATGCATGCGGTTCAGGTCAGGTTTTCCGGTCACCGAGAAACGGTAGAGGCGATCACTCTCCTCCCGGGCCACACCCAGTTCATCAGAAGGAATAAGTGCCCCGACGTGCCCGCTGGACGTGCTTACCCCAAAGCTGGCTAAGGGCACGCTCCAGCTCTCCATCGCGCCGGTCACATTGGTGCTTTTCCAGACGTACGCCCCCAGCCCATCAATATCAACGGAGATCTGTCGCAGTGCGGCATACGGGAGACTTACTCCGCCCTGGGTTATTACCAGCGCCTGCAGTTGGTCAGTGTTCGTCGCATTGCGCGTGACAGCGGCGCTGATTTGCTGCCCGTCAGCCGTGGTATTGCTGAATCCGGGTTCAATAAGCCCCGTATTTTTAAGCATCTGAGGGGTAATAATCACCGGTGCAGTGGTTCCTGCCGCGGCCAGAAGAGTGTCATAGAAGCGGCCCACGTAGGCTTTCACCGACGACCGGAAACGGGTCAGCTGGGATGCCGTGACCTGCCAGCCGCGTTGCTGGATATAATCGTTGTAATACCCCATGGACCACACCGCCACAACCAGAAGAATAAGCAACCCTATACCGGTGCTCATCACCGTCCAGCCGCGGTCAACACGTTTAAAATTTGTCGACATACGTCACCACATAAATAAAGGATCTGAAACGTTAAGCGCCATGCACAGCAGCGCCCCGTAACCCAGCCACGGCCCCAGGGGGCCACCGCGGGAAGGCTCCCGCGAGCCGGCGTGCCAGAGAATAAAACCGACTAGCCCCACCATGAGAGTAAACAGCGTGAGGGGTGATCCAAACCACGCGCCCAGGCCGGTAGCCAGCCACACGTCACCCAGGCCAAGCACTTCCCGCTGTGCGAAACGCTCTCCCAGGGCGCGGATGAGCCACCCGAGGCTGAACAGGATGAGAGACATTAACGCATGGGCCGGCAGACACTGATTGACCCAGGCAACGCAAAAACCGGCGACAGTAAACGGCCAGGTAAAATCCCGAGGCAACCACCCCGTCAGGGCGTCGATGAGGCTCATCCGAAAAATAAACAGCACAAAAAGAACTGACGTCAACAGCTCAAACGGCTTACTGAGTGAAGACAGCATGACTATTGCGCAAAGGGCAATGGCGTGAAGCCAGATATGCTGCTTGATAGCACGAGCATCTGTTCCAGAGGATGCCTGATGCCCGTAATCCTTCATCACGTCCGTTACCTGAGATGTCTCATAACGCAAGAACAGCAGTGCAAGGCAAAACAGCGGGAGCGACAGCGGCCAGGGACCCACTATCGTCAATACCGTGACGGGTTCGCTCATATGACTATTCCCTTTTCCTGTTTCAGGAGCCGTTTGTAGATGGCATAAATACGGTTGGCGTAGGACTCACGCGTTTCATGCCGGTCTTTACGAAAACCCGCATTGTAGGAGCCCAGACAGTTCCAACTGATGCCACAGACCTGAAAATGCGACGCCAAAATCCGCGTACCGATTTGCACATTGAGACAGGGGCGCGTCAGGAGATCGCTTTTTTGGGCGATCACCCCTTCCCGAATAAGCTCAGGAATATGCGTTGAGTTGACCTGCATCAGCCCGTAATCCTCACTCAATGCGCGGCCGGTGCGCTTGTCGCGGTTAACGTTAATGATTGAAGGATTAAGGCTGCTTTCTCCCCGGGCAATGGCCTTTAACAACAGAGGATCGATGTGGTATTTGGCACCGGCCGCATCAAAACAAAATGCGGCCGCAGGCGTGCACACGACCAGAAGCAGGAAAAAAAGAACGCGAGCCATGCACTTTTACCCGTTAACCGTAAAGGTCAGCGTGTTTTGCCCTGTACCGCCGCTGTCCTTAACGCACTCCTTGGCCGCCGTTTCTGCAGACACGTTGCCGTCGGTGTGCGCCGAACTGTTAATGCTCACACTGGCATACGCACCGTTGCCCATTTGCTGTGCGATAGAAATACACGCATTCTGCGGAATTTTGGCCGAAGACAGGGAAAACCCGTTGTTAAATCCGTTGGCCGCGACAGGCGTCAGTATCACCTGACCGCCGAAGGTGTTGGTCATTGTGGCAGTCCCTGAGGTTTCGTCCCCCTGAATGGTCATGCCCTTGGCCCCGCCTGCTGCTATCACGGTGCCGGTCATCGTGCTGGCACTGGTGAAATTATACCCACTCGTTTGTTTAAAATTCCCCCGGACATAGGTGATGATGCTTTGGTAATTCGTAACCTCCATAGCCACGTCCTTCTGTGTCCACAGCCCCCACAGCTTGCTGACGACGTAAACAATGACGATGATGGCCAGGATGGCAAGCGTCCCATTTTCGATAATGCCCCACCCGCGATGAGGCTGACGACGAACGGAAACGGATAACGGATTAGCTGACATAAAAGTTCCTTTAATGAGGAGAAGTGTGGGTCATGTCCTGAATTTGCATCACCATGCCCAACATGAGTAAGAAGAAAGTGATTATCAGAAACAGAGAGAAAAGTTTGGCCACATTGGCGCGCCGGGCAACAATGCCCAGCACCTGCTCCAGCCAGCGGTCAGCGTAGCGACTGATGAGCGTGGACGCGCCGTCGCCCTGACCCAAAATCGACAGGTAGTTGGCCGCTTCCTGGCTGGGGAACTGGTATCCACAATCGCGCAGCGACCTGCCAAGTCCGCTGCCCATGCTGATCCCGTCCATCACGGCACTGAGCCGCTCACGTAGCCAGGGGGAGCCAAAATCATGCAATATTCTGACAGCCTCTAGATGCGGCACGCCCGCCTCAAGCAGCGCAGAGATGTTCATAAGAAAAACAGCGCCCTGCAGATCCTTATAAATTGACCACGGCATCAGCCGGTCGGCAAAGCGACGCAGTCGGCCACGCCAGCGTGGCAGGGACCAGAACACCAGCCCTACTAACCCCACACTTCCAAGTGCAGCAACGCTGCCGTAGTCGGTGGTAAAGGCCGACACCTGATTCATGAATCCGAGGGAGCCTGTCCAGGACTCAGGCGGGGACAGTTTGCTAAGCGTCGGGATAAGCAGCCGGTTATTGACGGTCAGCAGGCCGGCACCCAGGGAAAGCAGTAAAATCGGGTAGACGGAGGCCATCAGTACCTGTGCCATAATCCGCCGACGGGCGACAATTAACTTATCGGCTTGCTCAAGTGAGCGAGGCACGCTGCCACTTCGAATACCGGCGCTAATGAGCGCGGCCTCTTCCCGGGGAACCCAGCTAGACAATACGTCTGACAGAGAATGACCTGCGCTGTTATCGGCAAGTGCTTCAAGGCAATCCTCCACCAGTTCAATATAGGGATGCCAGCGGCGGCCAAAATCGGTATGCACTTCACCGATCATCGTCAGCGCCTCTTTGAACGATTTCTTATTTTCCAACAGAAAACGCAGCGTCTCGTAAAAGGGTTGACGGTATCTCCCGGTGAAGGTCCTGCGCACGAGCTCGTAACGTACGCGCTCTAACAGGCTCATCTCCTGTGCGCGGTAGGTAACAGTCGAATACTCAGACATGGGGTACCTCACAGGCGAGCAACTCATCTTCATCGAGAGGACACACCAGATCGCCGTCAAGCGGATCCACAAGCCCATCGGCCAGGCGTCTCAGAAGATGTGTGCGCCGGCTAATGCCCCCCAGATGCTGCAACCAGTGTTGCCGCGCGACCGAGGTCCCGTGCGACAGTAACAGGCTCATAAAACGGGCGTCCGGGCGGATCACTTCGGCCAACACGGTACGGCCGGTCACGCCGCGGCTCACAATTCGGCCGGTAAGCTCGACCTTTTTCTGACAATGCTCGCAGCCATCGTGATGACGAAACCAAAGCTGCTCAGGCGTGCAAACGTTGGGTTCATTGCAGTATTTCTCCAGCCTTTCCTTGATATGCGCGGGAAGCGTGGGGGCCTTCTCAGACCAGGGAACGCGGCAGTGCGGACACAGGGTCTGAACCAGCCGCTGACTGAGCAGCCCAACCATGATTTGCGGATCCGCAATGAGCTGAAGATTGACACCCATCGACCCTATACGGGGAATGGCACCGGCCGCACTCGGCGCGTGAAGCGTATCGAAAACAACATGGCCAGACTCGACAGCGTGGACAGCCGCCATGACGGAGTTACGCTCCTGCATTTCCCCGATCACGATACCGTCAGGATCGGAGCGGAGTGCGGCGGCGTTGGAGTCTTCCCAGGCCTCCACCACGTGTTCAGGGGCACTACTTTTGGGCGTCACAGAGGTCTGAATTGCCCCGGCAATCCTACCCTCTACGGGAAACTCGATGGTCAACAGGCGTTTTTTACCCCGCGTACGATCGATCCAGAGCCGGCTAAAGGTACGAAGCGTCGTACTTTTCCCGGACCCCGTTGGTCCCGTCAGCGTCACCATGCCTTCCGGTATTCTCAGGATTTTTTCGATCAATGCCTGTTGCTCGGGTAAGAAACCAAGCTGCTCAAGGGTAGGCACTTTATCGCTGTCGTCCGGAATAATACGCAGCACGACGTACAGACCATCGGGCGTCGCCATATGCTGATAACGGGCCCCAAACACCCCGGCGCGGCGGGCATATTCCGAGGCCACCCTCCCCTTTTGCGCAATATGTTCAAGGAAGTCAGTAGAAAGTAAATCGCACATGGAGCGGTAAATCGTCGACACCAGGGACAGGCCTTCGTCATAAGTCAGCTCATCGATGACTTCGAGCTCACCGTGTATGCGCATTTCAATAACAGTGAGTTTTTCATTTCTACTCAGGGTCAGGTGAATATCCGAGGACAACAGCTGCCCCGCTGCCGCCATATAGGTCAGCACCTTTTGCTGGGTGGTACTGAGATCCTGCATTTGCGTACCGATAGAGAGCACGCTGCGCCCGGAGTTTACCTGCCTGTCCCGCCGCGCGTTGATCTCACTGAGGGACACAAACTCCTTCGTGGCCAACGGGTAAGCCTTGACCCTATCCATGACCCAACGCTGCACCCGCGGGTCGGTACGGCGGTTGGTGTCAATCACCAGCCTGATGGCCCCATGACTATCGGGAACCTCTTCAGCCAGCACAAAATCCATAATTTCACTGTCCGGTTGCATGGTGTTTCCTTAATCAGAAGGACAGTTCTGTCCCGTCACTCAGTTTCACTGCGTTCAGGGTGACGGATTTGACCGTCAGTTTGCTTCCCGGCAACTGATCGCCGGGAGAAACCTCGGTCACCCCGCCCTGAGGCAGAACAATACGGGCACGCAGCTGCGCGCCCCGACCATAAATTTCCTGAAGACGGACAGGCGCCGGGACACTCTTCTCTGACGGTGCCCTGGTGGCTTGCTGTTCCGCCCCCGCAGACGGCGAGCCAGAGGGAATGAAAGGCAGCGGCGTGGGGGCATTGGACACCGGGCTCGCCTGAGTCATCTGAATTTCGCTTTCGCTCTCACGCAGCTGCCTGGTGAGTCGGGCGGTTTGCACCTGCTGTTCCAGCAGGAAGTTGCGGGACTGAATGGCCTCGAGCTGGCCAATCGTGACATTCCCGGCATCGGCTGCGACCGGGCTTTCTGCCGCCAGACACGGCAGGCAGAAGACAGCAAAAATGCCCAGCAGCCAGAGCCGGGAGGCGGGTTTAACGTTGTGCATAGAGACTCCCCTTGACGGTGTAGTCAAACTGCCCCTGCGGGCTGAGCGTAAAGGCAATACTGAAGAGACGAAGCCCGGTATCATCGCAGCCGGCCAGCATCCACTCCGGAGCCAGACGGGCATTGACCGCAAAGGTAAACTCACGCCAGTCCTGAGGGGGAGGAGGATTTGCTGCGCCGGGGATGACTTCCGGCGGTTTTATCTCCGTAAACTGGACGTGGATATCACGCCGCTGCAGATGGGAAACAAAACGCATCAGTTGTGCGTTGCCGTCGGGTACGTCCTCATCGCGCACGGGCTGCGTGCTGGCGGCATAAGGCACGTTGACATCCCCGTTCTGTCCGCCCTCTTTCAGGTTGAACTCCGCACTCTGCCCAAAAATCTGTTTAGCGCGGCGGGCAAAATCCTCCACCGTGGTACCGGGCATAGCCACGTACCGCAAGCGCAGCCCCGTCTGGGTACATTCGCCGGCGGTCAGCCGCCATCCCACCACCGAAACAGGCAGAGGCTCACGGGTAAACCAGCACTGACTCAGAAAAACAGAGGACGGTAACAAAGAGGCCCATGGATGCGCAGCCTTTGTCGGGACGCTGGGCTTCGTCGCCGTCAGGGCCTGCGCCTTGTACTCAGCCAGCGCAGCCGCCTGCCTGGCCCGCAAGGCCGCATCATCCCGCCAGTAATAGAGCGCGGCACAAACACCCGCTATCAGCAATACCAGTGCGCCTAATTTTGGCAGAGAGGGGATCTGTCGCAGCTGAACGCGACGACGCTGCATACGGGTGAGTGAACCGCTCAGGCTTTGCCAGGATTGAGGGGCTTCTGGCGTCGCCGTACATTGCCAGCCGCGCTGCACATCAGCAGGGTCGTTAAACTCAATGAAACGTTCGCGGGCGGCGTTGACCTCGTGCAATGTGCCGACCACGTCTCCCATGACGGAGAGGCGACCCCCGACGGTGGCGAAGAACACCCAGCTGTCAGTGTCTTCATCAAGACGATAAATGCCGTAGCTGTTGTCTCCTTCACGTATTAAAAATGCAGCGGCCAGCGAAAAGAGACCAACGCCGCGTCTGACCCGGGCAGGTCGGGCAAAGCCGACCATTCTGTTGGGTTTTCTGCCCGTCCGGATCCGATGGGTATCACCGCGGGTATTATGTCCAAACCCAATCCCGGCGCCCTTTTCGTCCGCCCATCGTAATCCCGCAAGCCATCCGCTGCGCCCCTCAAAAAGAACGGGCTGCGTAGCCGCTGAAGGAAGTTTTTCTTTACGTTTTCTCATCGTTACCTCAGCAACACAGGTGTCACTAAAATGACCAGGGTGGTCCGCGTCGTGCTGCCGTTCTGACCACCGCCTAAAATAAAGTTACCTGGGGTAAACGTCCCCTGCTTATCAGCGGAAGTCGTGACCTGGTCAGAGCCCGTCAGTACAAGTGTTTCACCGGCACGCATGTTGACCTTTTGGGTCAATGCCTCCTGTTGGAACGTCGGAACGTCATTTCGAGTGTTGCCGTCTTTGCTGACAAAAGATTCGACTTTTGGAGGGCTGGAATAGCTGAAGGCAAACTGCAGTTGCACGTCACCGTTTTCCTGGATATACGGCAGCATCGTCATGAACAGGCCCGTCGTCAGAATGCTGGTCTGCATCGAAGACGTAACGCCTACATTTGCCGTCGCCGTGGAGCTCGAGCTGGTCAGAATGCCTTTTTGATTGGAGAGCTGATAAGGAACAGGCGTGAGGTTGGTCGTTGCACGATTGAGCTGCGTCACAACGCTGACATTGCCCTGCGCTGACAGCGCCTTAATGAGCAACTGTGAACCAGAAAAACGCGCTGCACTGCCGCTGGCCGTATCCAGAATGGAGATACCCGCTGAGCCTGCATTGTCGGCGGCATCGGTGAAATTGCCGGAAAGTGTCGCTCCAGCGGTATGCAGGGACTTGTAAACCAATCCCCAATCAAGACCCATTTGTTCGTTACGGGTCTGAGTCACACTGAGAACACGAACGCTAAGCTGAACTTGTCTGTTAAGGACCTTGTTTTGGTACTCGATGTAACGCCCGATCCTGTCGAGAACCACCGGCGAATCCGTTACCGTCAGTGTGCCACTGGCAGAGGATAACCAATAACGACCTTTTGACGGGGTTATCATGTTATCAATAGTCTTACGGATATCGTCATACAGGTTACTGCTGAGGTCGTATGCCGTCTTTTGCGCTGAATTAATATCACCGGACGTGCCGGAACTTGTTCCGCCGCTGCTTCCAAGCTGGTTACCAGAACCTGAGTTCACTGAAGCTGTACTGTCAATTTTGGTATTAAGGATCACCAGTTGATAGGTTCGGGTATCAAGCAGATAAAAAACAATATTGCCCTGATCATTACGGACAGACAGGCCAAGACGGCTGGAGATGATGTCAAGCAAGCCACGAAGATTACCGTTCCATTTCAGACCACTGAGCACCGGGTCTTCCAAAGAAACAGAGCTCGCTTGCTGGCCCTGGCCACCAATCTGAGAGAGGGGAACCCTTCCGCTGTCATCAGGTGCAGGCAATCTGCCTGTCATCTGTTGCGTAGTGACATTACCCCCACCAGAGGCTACCAGCGTCTGCAGTGCATCAGGCGTAATTGTCACCCTTAGCCCACACACTGCAGTAATACGCTGCCCAATTTCGGGCAAAGTCATCCCTTCAGGACGATTAATCGTTATCTGGCAATCCGGGATGGAATCACCGTCCGGTGTAGACACGACAGGGATAACGGGCCTGAGGTTGACCCAGGGCTTATCCGTCCAGGTAACCGGATCCTGAGATAACCCCGTCCGGCTCTGGTTTATCCGCTGCGCAGTGTCAGCGTTTCCGCTCGCCTGGCGGTCCATTCGGCTAATTTCTTTAAGAGAACATCCGGCCAGCATCACCAGCGCGGCAGTGATAGCGGCGTGGAGAACGGGTCGGGAAAGGCAATACTTCAGCATTCTCGATTCCTTTAGTTGAGATAAACGACGTTGCCTTCCGCCACGCCGGCAGGAAGGGACAAATTCATATCGGTGCCGTCAGGCATTTTCATGCGTCCGCCCGATATCGTGCATACCAGGGCTGAACCCACTGATTGGCTGTTCAGGAAATCGACCAGGCCCGGGCGGTCCGCAGACCAGACCCAGAGTCTCCCTCCCTGAATTGCCGCCTGAACGTGACTGTCAGGAACAGGCACAATGCCAAACTGCCCGACGGCAAGCGGCCCCTCGGCCAACTGCCGGGTGTATCGCCAGTCATTCACCGCGCTGGCCAACCGGAGCATGTCCGAGGCGAGGCGGTCGGCATTCACCTGGATCCCCTGACGCTCAAGGCGAGAGGCATCCTGGGTCTGAACGTTGCCGACAATCAGCAAAAAAATCATGGCCAAAGCGGCAATGGCATACCCCATCAGTGACGACCGGGCTGGTCACTGACGGACACCAGGCACTGCATGCGGCTGGCGGCGGCGTAAAGCGGTTTGTCAGCCTGCCTATACAGGTCGAAGACTTGAACCAGCACCGACTCAAAGTTGCCATGGAATGTAAGAGGTGCGTCGATGCGGTAGTCGAGCGATACGGGCCAGATAACAACCCAGTTCCCGCCGTTGTCGCACTTCGCCGAACCCGCCCAGCGGGTGAGCGTCTCTTTCAGCGTGGACCCCACCTCGGCACGCCACAGCTGCCCAGACGGCACAACCGTTACCGGCGTTCCAAACAGAATGTCTGAGGAAGAGATCGACGGATTTTGTACAGGAAGCGCTTTAGGCACCGGGGATGTCTGTGTAGTCAATGCAGGCTTCGAGCCCGTTGCCACAACAGAAGGTGATGACGTTTTTATAGAGGATCGCACTGTCAGCCTTTGTTGAGCAGCGGATGGCACTGCAGGCGCGCGTTTTGTGGCAACGGGGGGCACGTTGCCCGTCAGGGTGCCTTTTTTCACTGTCGTTAGCACCGGGGAGGGTACCGGGACATTTTCTGGTTTCAGCACGGGTTTAGGCTGTCCCGCAGCGGGCACAGGAAGCAGAGATGCGGCCGGATTAGTATTTGAGGCGCTAACTGACGGGGCGGTGAATGGATTACCCGACAATCGCGGGGAAGCAGCCGCCGTCGTCGGCAAACGGGAGGATACCGGCGTCGCTGCGCGCGGGGCAAAATCACGGTAGGCATCGCGAAGTGTAAAACACACCTCGCGGTTGACATCATCAACGCGTAAACGCCAGGCAGGGCCGGCCAGTATCTGCAACGCCTCGTTCAGACGAACGGGACCTATCGAGCGCTGCACGGCCGGCAACGGGCGGCTCAGTAACTCTGTAAATACGGCAGAGGATGCCGGGCAAAGAGAGTAACCAGATTCCAGCAGCAGATAGCGAAACCCATCTCCGACAGAGCGAACTAACTGCGCCGGCATTGTAATATCGACCATCTGATTTAACGGGTCGCGCTGAGCATCCGCTGGCCGGGTGCTGACCAGGGTGTATTTATCATAGCGAACCACCTCGGGCGACTGGCTCTGATAAATATCGCTGACGCGGGGATTGGCGGAGATACGCGGCAGCCGGTCTGAGGACGTGCTGTTATGGGTGCATCCGGCGGTCAGCAATGACAGCGTAAGCCATGCCAGTTTGCGCCCGGGATGCTGGGTCAGTTTTGCCATCAATGTTCACCGTAAGAGTCATCCTGTTAAGAGACGGATATTCTGACGGCGGCACAAAGTGGGACAACGTTAAACTCTTTCTGGAAACTGAAGAAAAAAGAGATAAAAAAACGCCGGGCAAGCCGGCGTTTCAGGAAAACATATTGACTGAGTTAATCGGGGTAAAAATCCGGATTCATAAACTGCTCGAATGGCCACGGGCAGACAGTGGGAAACACGGAACGCTTGATGTTTGTCTCACGCTCGGCGCTTATCACGGCATCACCGTAGGCGTCTTCTATAATTTCAGGCAGTTTATGCTTGAGGCTCGGACTTTTCTTGAGGCGGCGCTCAATCTTGCGGCGTTGCTCCTCGATGGTGAGTTGCCAACTGCGCCCCTGTCGGTCGGACCGGAATTGCCATTTCAGCAGGTGGATAAACAAAACTTCGAGGCGAGATTCCAGCTCGTTTTCAGCGCTTGTTCCCATTGCCTCAATCTCCTCCAGAAGGTTCTGTGTATCCAGTTCGCTGAGGCTACCAGAACGCAGCAAATCTGCCTGATCCTGAGTCCAGCCATAAAAGTCAGTATTATAACGGTTAGTCATAGTGTCCTCCGCCAACAGCGCACTTTACCTTCGATAAGGTGAGTCTGTCAGAGAATCGAACGCCAGTCAAAACTGGCGATAGGTAGTGTATACAAGGCTTCATACAGCATAAGCGGCTAACAAAAGGGAAATCGCCTGTGGGGAAAGTTCTCCCCACAGGGTGGATAGTTAAAAATCAACAATAAGTCAGCTGAGACCAGTATCCATTGCGCAAAGCATCTTCTGCTTCACCCTGGGTAGGCCAATATTCAACTGATTCACGTGACAGAGGTTCCGCGTTTTCAGACGTTCCGAGATAAAAACCAGCACGACTTCGCATTACTTCAATAGGTATTTTCTTTCCACAGCACGCTAAAGCAAGTTCGCCATATTGCATGTTGGACTCCTCAGGACATCGCGTAAAGAGCACCGCGACACACGCCGTACCCGTAACCGAGGAACGGAATGTCGTCGTCAAAATCCATCGGCGGTTCATTGCCCATTGACTGCGGGGTTGACTGCGGTGTTCCGCTTTGTGCAGGAGTTGCAGCGGATTGCTGTTTGCCTGGAGGCTGGGCACTGGTGTTGGTGCGATTACTGCTGCCCAGCATCTGCATAGTGCCTTGCTGTTTGACCACGATTTCAGTCGTCCAACGTTCGACACCCGCATTGTCAGACCATTTTCGGGTCTGCAACTGACCTTCGATGTAAACCTGAGATCCCTTATGCAGATATTCTCCGGCGATTTCAGCAAGCTTGCCAAACAACACCACGCGGTGCCATTCAGTACGCTCTTTCTCTTCGCCTGATTGTTTATCACGCCAGGATTCGGAGGTGGCCAATGAGATATTCGTCACTGCCGTACCGTTGGGAAGATAACGAACTTCGGGTTCCTGTCCTAAAAAACCGATCAGGGTAACTTTATTTACGCCGCGACTGGACATAATGAATTCCTCTTAAAGTAGTTGAGAGGAACACACCCGCTGGTGTGTTCCAGCTGGGTGTGTATCCGTGTCGGGTTAGAATGAATTGTCAGCGTAACTTTTCAGTTGTTCTGCATTCTGTCCCGGCGGGGTAGAGGTCGGTTTTTCGGATTTGAAGACGATCTCGCCACCAATTTTTATCCACTCGACCGCAATCAGTCGGGCTTTTAAACTTGGACGACTTTCACCGGCGTGATCCCCTTTAGACAAGGTGAAGACGTCAGCGGTAAGACCGCTCAGAACGAAGCCAATCAGCACCTGTTTCTCTTCATCCACTGATTTTTGGCAGCGATTGATGAGTGAAACACTTTCCTTCCCTGCAACAGTCACGTCAAAACGAGTGTAAGACGCATTGTCTGTCGGGCCGGTAAGGGCATTAATGACGGCACAGGTGAATTCACCGGTCGAGCCAGCAACTTTGCGGATATTTTTAAGGTATCCGATGCCGGTAACGTTCAGATTGAAATATTCAGCCTTAGGCTGAGAGGACGAATGTGAAGCATTGTTTGAAGCAGGGGTATTTGCAGTAGCAGTCATGATGTTCTCTCCGGAGTGAAAATAAACAGGTAGCGGAGAAACAATCATCCCCTGCGGGAAAATGTTTCCCGCAGGGAAGCCAGTAACGAAGTCACTGGCTGGCTGAATTTGTGAAGGTGGCCTTAACCCGAAGGTCTCTGTTTGCAAAGGTTAAACAGATTTAACGTAACCGCCCGAAAGCGCCATCTCTC